>CAXSEK010000408.1:0-3300 GCA_964235625.1 uncultured Acetobacteraceae bacterium | reverse complement strand
GTCGCGATCATCGGCTTCGGCAGCCAGGGCCATGCCCATGCCCAGAACCTGCACGACAGCGGCGTCACCAACGTGATCGTCGGGCTACGCGCCGGGTCGGTTGGGGTGAAGAAGGCGGAGGCGGTGGGCCTGACCGTCATGGATCCGGCAGACGCCGCCCGGCAGGCGGACGTGGTCATGGTGCTCACCCCGGACGAGATCCAGGGTGATCTGTACCGCGAGAAGCTCGGCCCCAACATGAAGCCGGGGGCGGCGCTGGCCTTCGCGCACGGGCTGAACGTGCACTTCAACCTGCTGGACCCGCGGCCGGACATCGACGTGTTCATGATCGCGCCGAAGGGGCCGGGGCACACCGTGCGCAGCGAATACCAGCGCGGCGGCGGCGTCCCCTGCCTGGTGGCGGTGTCGCAGGACCCATCCGGCAATGCGCTGGAGATCGCGCTGTCCTATGCCAGCGCCATCGGCGGCGGCCGGGCCGGCATCATCGAGACGACGTTCAAGGAAGAGTGCGAGACCGACCTGTTCGGCGAGCAGGTGGTGCTGTGCGGCGGCCTGGTGGAGCTGATCAAGGGCGGGTTCGAGACGCTGGTGGAAGCCGGCTACGCACCGGAGATGGCGTATTTCGAGTGCCTGCACGAGGTGAAGCTGATCGTGGACCTGATCTACGAGGGCGGCATCGCGAACATGAACTACTCCATCTCCAACACGGCAGAGTACGGCGAGTACGTCAGCGGGCCGCGCATCATCACGCCGGAGACCAAGGCAGAGATGAAGCGCGTGCTGACGGACATACAGTCCGGCCGGTTCGCGCGCGACTGGATGCTGGAGAACCGGGTGAATCAATCCAGCTTCAAGGCGACCCGGCGCCGGATGGCCGAACACCCGATCGAGAAGGTGGGCGAGACGCTGCGCGGCATGATGCCATGGATCAAGCAGAACGCGCTGGTGGACAAGACGAAGAACTGAGCAGGTCGTTGGGGATCGGTCGCGATCCTTGACGGACCGCCGCCTGGAGTTGCAATGTCGCCAGTAGGCGGAGGCTGCGCTAACAGCCCCCGCCCCCAGGTTAAAGGGTGAAGGTGAGCAGGAAGCTCACCGACCAGCCTCTGACCCGGAAGTCGATCACGATGGTTATTGGCATCGTTCTCTCCTTCTGACGAAACGCCCCCGCCAGCCTCGGGGGTTAGGCGCCCCGCTGAACCACCCGGCGGGGCGCTCACGTCTTCGTGCCGCCGCATATCTTCACCCAATCGTATGATTGATGCTGACGGCATCACGCCGGACTGAACGGCGTCCAGCATCCTGCCCTCTGAATTGGTGTTACGAACGCGATAGCCGGCGCGGTCGGCCCAACATCATGACTGGTCCAGGCTGATGCCGCTCTCTCCCGCCTTCCGCCCGTCCACCGCCCATGCCGGGTTGGGCGAGCTGTTCTTCGATCCCGTGGATGCCGCACGGTTCCCGCAGGCCATCCTGCGCCACCGCGACGATCGCTGGGCGGCGCGCATCGGGCTGGACACGCTGAGCGATGCCGAGTGGGTCGCGCACCTGGCCCGGTTCGAGCCGTTACCGGGCAGCTTCGGACAGCCGCTCGCGCTGCGGTATCACGGCCACCAGTTCCGCAACTACAACCCCGACCTCGGCGACGGGCGGGGCTTCCTGTTTGCCCAGCTGCACGACCTGCAGGATGGCCGCCTGCTGGACCTCGGCACCAAGGGCAGCGGCACGACGCCGTGGTCCCGCGCCGGGGATGGGCGGCTGACGCTGAAGGGCGGCGTGCGCGAGGTGCTGGCGACCGAATTGCTGGAGGCGCAGGGCGTCTACACCTCCAAATCCCTGAGCCTGGTCGAGACGGGGGAGGACCTGGTGCGGCACGACGAGCCCTCCCCCACCCGCGGCGCCGTGCTCGTGCGGCTCAGCCACGGCCATATCCGCATCGGCACGTTCCAGCGGCAGGCCGCGCTGGGCGAGGAGGACGCGCTGCGCCGGCTGCTGGCGTACTCGGTGCAAACCTACATCCCGGAAGCGCGGCGGGAGGACGAGTCAGAGCAGGCAGTGGCCTTCCTGCACGCCGTCTGCGCCCGGGTGGCGCGGATGGGCGCGCAGTGGATGGCGGCCGGGTTCGTCCATGGCGTGCTGAACACGGACAACATCAACATCACCGGCGAGAGCTTCGATTACGGCCCCTGGCGCTGGCTGCCGACCTACGACCCGGCGTTCACCGCGGCCTATTTCGACGAGAGCGGGCTGTATGCCTACGGCCGGCAGCCCGAGACGCTGATGTGGAACCTGACCCGGCTGGCAGAGTGCCTGCTGCCCTTCGCCGAGAAGGACGCGCTGGTCGACGCGCTGCAGAGCTTCGCCCCCGCGTTCCGCGCCGAGTACGATGCCGCCACGCTGCGCCGCCTGGGCGTGCCCCCGGCCGGGCCGGAGGTGGACGGGGTGTTGGCGAGCGCGTGGTGGCGGGCGCTGGCGGACTCGCAGATGGGGTTCGAGGCGGCGTTCTTCGGCGCGTTCGGCGGCGCGTTGAGTCGTAAGTTCGGTGAAGCCTTCGCGCCGGTGCGGAATGCACTCGCCGGCCGCGTGTGCCCGGGACGGCCGGATAAGGCGTATTTCCGGCAGGACGCACCATGCACCCTGCTGATCGACGAAGTGGAGGCAATCTGGGCACCGATCGCGGCGTCCGACGATTGGTCTGCGTTCCACGCGAAGATTGCGGGTGTGCGAGCGATGGGGCAAGCGCTCGGCGGGGGACTGCTGCCGGGCTGAGCTTTACCTGACGCGGTTTACTGCGTCACAGCTGTAGAATTTCCGCCTTTGATGGTAATCGGACTTACTGCTAGCTGAAGGACTCAAGCAGTGAAGAGAACGTTTTGATGAACTCGATATTTCTGGTCACCTCTTTACTTCTGACTTCTGGAGTTTGCCCTAAGCAACCGCATGCCTCAAAGCCGGGTGTGGTCAGAATTTTCACAGCCTCAGGCGTGTTCCACAGTGGTCGGACCCTAAGTGGTACAGTTACCATAGACTCTGAGCTTGGTAAGGTGATCGCGGTTCACATCCTGATCTCAGGAGGGAAGGCGATACAGTTCGACAGAATAGCTGCACAGTCTAGTGCTGGATATGCCTATATCGTCTGGATGGTCTCAAAGGATCAGCAATGGCCACAATTCATCATGGGCGAGCGCACGTCTCCAAATTCTCTAAAAGACTATAATGGGGGTCCGCTTGGGCCTCGATCTGATGTTTTGTCCAGCGATGGATTTGCCGACGGACTAACGTCTGGGAAGCTGACGCTTC
>CAXSEK010000407.1:0-3305 GCA_964235625.1 uncultured Acetobacteraceae bacterium | reverse complement strand
GCCTGCTGCCTGCTGTCCTCGCACGTATTGCTGGTCTTCACCTCGGGCTTGATCGTGTTTGCGCTGGCGCTGGTGTCGCTTGCCGTGCTCGTCGGGCGCAGGCGGGGGCTCACGGGCCAGTCAGGTTTCTGGCGTTCGGCCCTGTTCCCGGCTGCACCTGTGGCGGGCCTCGTGATCGCCGCTGCCTTCGCAATTGCCGACTGGGCCGATGCCGACGTGGGCCGGCCAAGCTTGCTGGTCATGGCGCTGGTCATCGCCGCCGCTATCCTTTGGCATCGCTTCGGGCTGATGCGCCGCGCGGAAGGCTGGATGCCGCGCCTGGGTTGAGCCTTGCGTGTGGGTGCTGCTGGTGTGGACGAGGGGCCCTTGTGCTGCTGGCGAGCCCGAACGGAACAACGCTGGCTGCCCTTTGCCGGAGCGGCACTCTAAGCTGACGCGATGAACAACACGCCCCAGCCGCCCGACGCCCGCCGGGAGCCGCACGTCATCGAGCAGCTCGGCCGCACCCGCACCGACCCGTATGACTGGATGCGGGATCCGAACTGGCAGGCGGTGCTGCGCGACCCTACCGCGCTGCGGCCCGACATCCGCGACCACCTTGAGCAGGAGAACGCCTACACCGCCGAGATCCTGGCCGGCACGAACTCCCTCCAGGAGACGATCCTGGCGGAGATGATCGGGCGCATCCGCGCCGACGACAGCTCGGTGCCGGTCCCGGACGGCTCCTGGAGCTACTACACCCGCTTCGCCGAGGGCGCACAGCACCCCCTGCACGCCAGACGCCCGAGCGCGGACACGGACGACCGGCACGAGCAGGTGCTCCTCGATGTCGACGCCCTGGCGAGGCCGCACGCCTACTTCCGTGTCGCCGGCGCCGAGCACAGCCCAGACCACGGGCTCTACGCGTGGGCCGAGGATCGGCAGGGCTCGGAAGCCTACACGATCCATGTGCTCGACCTCGCCACGCGCGCCACGGTGGGCGCGCCGATCGAGAACGCTGCCGGCTCGTTCGCCTTCTCGCCGGACGGGCGCTTCCTATTCTGGACATTCCGTGATGGCAATGGTCGACCCACTCGCGTCCTGCGCCGTCCGGTCGGCGGCGGTCCGGCCGACGATGCGCCCGTCCACGACGAGCGTGACCCCGGGTTCTTCGTCAGCGTCGAGGTGACGCGGTCGCGGCGCTGGATCGTGGTCAAATGCGGCAACCAGGAAACCAGCGAGGCCTGGGTGATTCCCGCAGCCGATCCGACGGCGGCGGCGCGCTGCATCGCCCCGCGCGAGACCGGCGTACGCTACAGCCTCGATGACTGGGGCGATGGCTTCGTCGTGCTGACCAATGCGGACGACGCGATCGATTACTGGATTGCCACAGTGCCCCACGACGCGCCGGCGGGACGCGGTGCCTGGCAGGAATGGCTCGCTTACCGCCCCGGTTGCTACGTCACCGCGCTGCTCGCCTTCGAGGGCTTCCTCGTGCACGTCGAGCGCGTAGATGCCAGCGACCGCCTTGTGGTGACGGCGCGCGACGGTGCGTCGCACGTCATCGCCATCGAGGACGAGGCAAGCTGCCTGCAGCCCAGGGGCGGCTCGGAGTTTGCGACCGCCACCCTGCGCTACGTCTATGACAGCCCGCGCGACCCGGCGCAGGTGTTCGACTATGACATGGCCAGCCGCGTGCGGACCCTGCGCAAGACGCAGCAGGTTCCTTCTGGCCACGATCCGCAGGATTACGTCGTGCGCCGGCTGCATGCCCGCGCGGCGGACGGGGCCTCTGTGCCGGTCACCGTGCTCGCGCGCCGTGACGCGATCGAAGCGGGGCCGTGCCCACTGCTGCTTTATGGCTACGGCGCCTACGGCATATCGATGATGCCGCATTTCTCGGCCAACCGCTTCAGCCTGGTCGACCGCGGGTGGGCATGGGCAATCGCGCACGTGCGCGGCGGCAGCGAGAAAGGCCGGGGCTGGTTCCTCGACGGACGCGGTACCGCCAAGACCAACACCTTCACCGATTTCCTCGCCTGCGCCGACACGTTGGTGGAAGAAGGCATCGCGCGCCCGGGCGGCATCGTGGCCCATGGCGGCTCGGCCGGCGGCCTGCTGATGGGCGCGGTGCTGAACCTGCGTCCGGAGCTGTGGGCCGGCGTGGTGGCCGCGGTGCCGTTCGTCGACGTGCTGAACACCATGTCGGACGCCACCTTGCCGTTGACACCGCCAGAATGGCCAGAGTGGGGCAACCCGCTGTTAGACGTCGAGGCCTACGACCGGATCGCGGCCTACTCGCCCTATGATCAAGTCGGCCCAAGGCCTTACCCGCCGGTGCTGGCGTTGGGCGGCCTGTCAGACCCCCGCGTCACATACTGGGAGCCGGCCAAGTGGGTCGCCAAACTGCG
Source organism: uncultured Acetobacteraceae bacterium (assembly GCA_964235625.1). Classification (GTDB taxonomy): domain Bacteria; phylum Pseudomonadota; class Alphaproteobacteria; order Acetobacterales; family Acetobacteraceae; genus LMUY01. The sequence goes on along the minus strand of CAXSEK010000407.1, from coordinate 915 downwards.
CGCGGAGACGACCGGGACGGCGCCGATCCTGCTGCGTATCACCATGGAGGGCGGGCACGGCGGCCGGTCCGGTCGGTTCGAGTACCTGCGCGAGCCGGCTCTCGTGCAGACCTTCGCGCTGTGGACACAGATGCGGGAGCGCCAGGATCTGTGACGAGGGCGTGGAGAGGCCGACTTTAGTGATGCTGGCGTCGAGGAAGCGCAAGCTGCACGCCGCCTCCGAAGTCACAAGACACGCGCCGTGGGTGGCGCTGGCGGACCAAGCGGGCAGGGGGACGAACCGGACGTATAGGCGGCCGGAGCGACAGCGCTACTCCGCGCCCTCTGTGGCCGCCCGCGCCGGCTTGCGGCCTCGACGTGCCGGCCCAACCGGTGCCTCGTCCTGCCCCGTGGCATCGGCGTCCGACTCGGCTGCGGCGGGCTTGCGGCCCAGCCCGATCGACTTGTCCAGGGCCGAGGCCTTTCCGCATAGTTAGGTGCCACCATCGGGTAGTCCGGCGGCAGGCCCCAGCGCTCGCGGTAGGCCTGTGGCGTCATGCCGTAGGACGACATCAGGTAGCGCTTGAGCATCTTGAGCTTCTTGCCGTCCTCAAGGCAGACGATGTAGTCGGCGAAAACGGACTTCTTCACCGGCACCGCCGGATCCGGACGCGCCTTCGGGGTGGCGGCCGGGCTGTGGTCAGTCCGGCGAGGCCCTGGAACACGCGGTCGATCAGCTTGGGCAGCTCGGCGGCCGGTGTGGAGTTCTTGCCGAGGTAGGCCGCCACGATCTTCGCGGTCAGCGCCAGCATGGAGCTGGGCTCGGCGCTGTTCGTGGGAGCGTCGGGATTGGTGTCGCTCATGTCGGGTTCAGTTGTGCGTGGTCGAGGCGACTTGATATGTGAGTTGGCGGGGACGAGATAGTCCCGCATACAG
>CAXSEK010000406.1:0-3337 GCA_964235625.1 uncultured Acetobacteraceae bacterium | reverse complement strand
TGAAGCTCGGCGTGCCCTGGCGCGGCTCGTAGCCTTCGAACCGGGCGTAGACATTGCGTGCGCCCGGCACCCGCTCGGCCGCCAGGTAACGGAACGGCCCGCTGCCCACCATCTCCGTGATACGCGCGCTGGCCGGCGTGTTGGCCAGCCGCTCCGGCATGATCGCGGCCATGGTGTTGGTCGGGTGGGCCAGCGCGTCCGGCAGCAGATGGAACGGCATCTTCAACCGGAACTGGATCGTGCGGTCATCCGGGGCAGACAGCTCGTTCGTCGCCGCCGAGAGCGCTTGGCCGAACGCATCCTGCACCCACCAGCGCTTGATGCTGGCCACGCAGTCGCGGGCGAGTACGGGCGTGCCGTCATGGAAGGTCTGCCCAGGCCGCAGCGTCAGCTTCCAGGTCAGCCCGTCCGGCTCGGTCGTATAGCCCTCCACCATCTGCGGCTGCACGATGCCCTGCTCATCGACGCCGAACAGCGTGTCGAACACCATCAGCACGTGGTTGCGGGTGATGAAGGCGGACACCGCCGGGTCCAGCAAAGCGAGGTCGGCGTAGGGGATCACCTTCAGCGTCGTCTGGCTCTGGGCGCGCAGGATCGCTGGCGGTGCCAGGGCGGCGGCGGCGCCAGTGGCGAGTAGGGTTCGGCGACGCATGCTATGTCCTCGGTTGCAGGCGGCTTGGCACTGCAAGGACTGTGCCTGGTTTGCAACCGGCGGGACCGTTGACGCGACCGATCCGCGCGCGTTATGGGCCCGCTTCGCTCACGCACCGGTTGCCCAACCCATTCCATCACGCTCGACTAGCCGTCTGGCCCCTACACAGCCGTGGCCGGGTGCTGTGCCGCCTCTTCCGCCCCTGCAACGGGCCGCGATGACGTGAACCGCGGCCGCCCGCCTCCCCTCGGCAAGCTGCTGAGTGCCTCTCCCGGGAGCCTGCACCACAGCTGTCGCTGCGCCGCCGCCTTCGCCGAGGCGAAGGCGAACGGCGCCTTCCTGGTGTTCGACAAGGCCGACAGCCTGCTGGGTGACCGCATCGACGCAGTGCGCAACTGGAAGGTGACCCAGGTGAACGAAATGCTGACCTGGATGGAGCAGCACCCCCTGCCCTTTGCCTGCACCACCAATTTGCCCAACCGACTGGACCCGGCCAGCCTGCGCCGCTTCCTGATCAAGCCGCGCTTCACCTGGCTGACGGCGGTGCAGGCCCGGCTGGCTTGGTACCCGGTTCTTAACCAGCGAGCCGCCGGACGGTCTGAACGCCCTGTCGGCGCTCACCCCGGCCGATTTCGCCCTCACCCATCGCCGGGCCGGGCTGACGGGCGAGGACGAGGGCCGGCGGCGCTGCTGCGGCGGCTGCAGCAGGAGTGCATGGGCCGGGACGGCACCCGCGGCTCCATAGGCTCCCGGCCAGACTGACGGAGCAGGGCGAAGAAGACCCAACGCGCACCACAATCCCAACGCTTACTTCTCCCTCTCCCTCTATTGGGAGAGGGCCGGGGTGAGGGAGCTTAAGGAGGCGCCCCCCGCTCAACGGATCGACCACAGCCCGATCAGCATCGACACCGCGGCCAGCATCGCCATCGGGATCGCGAGGGCGGGAGGGCCGAAGCTGGGCAGGATCGCCGCAACCAGGGCACTGGCCAAGGACGCGGACAGCAACTGCGAGACGCCAACAGCGGCCGAGGCCGACCCCGCACGGCTCCGGTGCCGCTCGATGGCGAGGTGCTGCAGGTTCGGTGCGATGATGCCGCGGGCGAACAGCATGGCCATCACGAGCGGGATCGCCAGCAACTGCACCCACGGCGCGTGCGCGAAACTGACGGCCGAAAGGCCGGCCGTCGCGGCAGCCATCGCGGCGAAGCTCACGGCGAGCAGGGTCCGGATACCCACGCCGCTGCGGACGATGCGGCTGCTGCTCCAGGCACCCGCCGTCAGGGCGAGCGCCGTCACGGCGAAGATCAGGGCGTACATCTGCGGTGACAGCCCGAGCTGGTGGATGATGACGACCGGCGATCCCGCGATATAGGCGAAGATGGCGCCGTAGCTGAGCGCATTTGTCAAAGCGAGGCCGATGAAGCGTACGTCGCGCAGCAGCGGCCGCCACCCTGGCGTGGTGGCGTGCCGGGTCGGCAAGGGATGGCTCTCGGCCACCCCCGTCCAGGTGATGGCAAGCAGTGCGGCGCCGGCCAAGGCGAGGAGGACGTAGACCATGCGCCACCCGGCGACCGCCGCAACGAGGGCGCCCAGCGCCGGGGCGAATAGCGGCACGACCCCGAACACGATCGTGACCAGGACGCGTTTGCTGCGGGCCGCTTCACCCTCGAACAGGTCCTGCACCATCGCGAACGACAACACGGAGCACGATCCGGCAGCGGCGCCCTGAGCGAACCGGGCCAGCACCAATGCCACCCCGGACGTAGCGAGCGCACAGCCGACGGCGGCCGCAGTGAACGCCGCCAAGCCGGTCAGCAACACCGGCCGGCGGCCGCGGCGGTCGGAGATCGTCCCGCCGCCGAACTGTCCGAGCGCGAAGCCGGCCATGAACAGCGAAAGCGTCAACCCTGCGACGGCGGAGGTGGTCCCCAAGGCCTGGGGCAGCATGACGAGGGTCGGCGCGCTGATGTCGATTGACAGCACCGGCAAACCGGCGAGCGCACCGAGCAGTAGGGTAAAGGCCGCCGATTGCGGGGCCAGGACCGCGGATCCGGTCCGGTTGGCGAAGATGGTCTGCATCGTCGAACGAACCCCCTTAGGGGCCGTGGCATATGCCGCTGCCCGCTGATCTCGGAACCGGCGTGATACCCGGCGGTGGAACAACCACGCCGGGTTGCCGCGATTATGCGACAACTTTGATCACGTCCAGCGACCTACGACGTAGCCGACACCGCCGCCATGCCGCCGTTATATTTACGTCAACGCGCGATTTTGCCGCATTAACAAGACTCGATGCAGCATCAGGGGACGGATCCATTGTCGAGAGCACGGTTAGCCAACCGGAAAACCTGCGTTTGACAAGGATTGCATCGACTTCGTCAACTCGTTATTCATAGATTCCGTGGTAGTGTCGGCGTGTCCGGTATGGTCCCGAGATGTGCGCTGGCTAACACAGGCTGCGTGCCGTCTGGGCTATAGCATGTTCAACAGAGCTTGGCGGTGGTTCGGGTGACAGAATATCGAGACGGTGAACGGACCCACGGTGTCGACTCGGCAGAGCCGCGGTTCGGCGATGTAAGCCCTGAGATGCTGGAACGATTTCCGGAGGTGTTCTCGAGCTTGGCCGAGATCCCGAAGCACCAGCTGGGCTGGCGCATGGCGGTGCTCCCGTTCCGCGCCGCCGGT
>CAXSEK010000405.1:0-3345 GCA_964235625.1 uncultured Acetobacteraceae bacterium | reverse complement strand
GATCGACGTTCATGATCGCCGTGTAGGTGTTGCGGATGATCGGAAGCTGCGAATACAGGATCAGCGCCACCACGGCCGGCACGAAGCCGATACCCTGGCCAAACGGCGAGAACAGCGGGATCAGCAGGCCGAACAGGGCGACCGACGGTATGGTCATGATAATGCTCGCTATATACAGCACCGCCGCTGCGGCCCTGGCGTTCAGCGTGATGGCGATGCCCAGCGGCACTCCCGTCACGAGTGCCACGGCCAGCGCGGTGCCGACCAGCGCCAGGTGCTGCACGGTCCGGTTGCCGATCAGGCCCAGGTTGCTCAGCATGAAGTGGACGACCTGCAAGCATCCTCCTTTCCGTTGTCACAGCGTGCCGTGTCTGCGTGAGGGGTAAGAGCGGGATTCCGACGGATCATAGCGGAAATCCGGCAAACCCGCCTTTCAGGCGGGCAGGCGCAGCGACGCCTCCTGGGCGCGCAGTGCGCTGGGCCGCAGCCCGTAGATACGCTTGAACCAGTGCGAGAAATGCGAGGTCGAGCTGAAACCCGTGGCCACGGCAACGTCGAGCACCGGCTGGTCGGTATAAAGCAGCATCTCCCGCGCCCGCTCGCTGCGCAGCTTGATGTAGTACTGCACGGGGGAGGCGCCGGTATGCTGCAGGAACAGCCGCTCCAACTGGCGGACGCTGGCCCCGGTGGCGGCCGCGACCTGCGGCATGCTCCTGGGTGTCTCGGTGTTGCGCTCCATCTCAAGCATGGCGGCGCGGAGCAGCAGTGGCAGGCCGCTGCGCCGGTCCGCCCGGCCGCCTCGCTGCTCCTCCTGCTCGTTGCGGATCCGGTCGTGATGGAACTGGTTCGCTACCTGCCGCGCCAGCTCGTCCCCGTAGCGGTCGGCGATCAGCCGCAACATGAGGTCCATCGATGCGGTCCCGCCGGAGCAGGTGAGGCGGTTGCGGTCGATCTCGTAGATCTTGTCGGTGCAGTGCAGCTCGGGGAACTCGTCCTTGAAGCCGATACGGTTCTCCCAGTGGATCGTGCAGCGGTAACCGCCTAGCAGGCCGGCCCGGGCCAGCAGGTAGGCCCCGGTCGACAGCGCCCCGATCCCGATGCCCGTGTGCGCGGCCCGGCGCAGCGCGGCCAGATGGAGCCGTTCGTTGCGTGGCTTGATCCGCAGGCCGCCGCACACGAACAGCATCTCGGCGCCGACCAGCGCCTCCGGCAGCGGCAGCGCCGCGAAGGGCAGGCCGTTGGACGCATGCACCGGCCCCTCCTCCACCCGGGCCAGCCGCATCTCGAACGCCTCGTGCCCGATCAGCCGGTTGAGGGAGCGAAGTGGTTCCGTGGCGGCGGCGAAACCCAGCATCGAGAAGCCGTCGATCAACAGGAACACGAAGACGCGTGGCCGGTGCACTTGCCTGGGTTCGATGGCCATGGGGGTCCTTGCCCGGTATGCGCATAGCAACGCGATTGCGCCACAAACCCCGGCATACCTCAAGTAGGGCGTCGTAAAGCTGATCCAGCCTGTCGTGATCGGGGCTGCCCGCCGCTGCCCTTCATGCGAACGTTGGGTTACGAGCAATGACCTGGGGATTGCTATGGTTGATGTAGCGCGACTGCACGAGGCGCTGGCCGGGCATCGGTCCGGCTACAGCCTGCCTCAGGCCCTCTACATCGATCCCGCGCTGCACGAAGCCGACATGGCGGCGGTCTTCGGGCGGGAATGGCTGTTCGCCTGCAACGGCTGCGAGATCCCGCGGCCCGGCGACTATATCACCATCACGATCGGCGCCGATTCCGTGATCGTGCTGCGCGACCAGGCGGGCCAGCTCCGTGCATTCCATAACAGCTGCCGCCACCGCGGCTCGCGCATCTGCCTGGAGGAGAAAGGCCGGGCCATGCGGCTCACCTGTCCCTATCACCAGTGGGTATACGACCTGGACGGCAGCCTCAGGCACGCCCGGCAAATGCCGGCGGACTTCAGGCTGGAGGACCAGGGCCTGGCGCTGGTAGCCCTCGAGGTCATCTGCGGCATGGTCTACATCTGCCTGGCCGAGACGCCCCCGGACATCGCCCGCTTCCGGGCTGCGGTCACACCGTTCATCGCCCCGCACCGGCCCGACCGCGTCAAGGTCGCGCACCAGACCACGCTGATTGAGGAGGCCAACTGGAAGCTGGTGATCGAGAACAACCGCGAATGCTATCATTGCGCGGGCAATCATCCCGAGCTGCTGGCGACGCTGGTCGAGTTCGCGCTGCCGGAGCAGGCCGGCTCGCCGCGGATGCAGGCCCTGATGAACCGCAAGGTTGCCGCCTGGGACCAGGCCGGCCTGCCGCACCGCCCGGCAGATGGCGGGCAGGAGTTCCGCTGCATCCGCCTGCCGTTCCACGAGGGCGCGGTGTCGTTCACCGCAGATGGCGGCCCGGCCTGCCGCAAGCTGCTCGGCGACCTCACTGACCCGGACCTCGGCTCCGTGCGCATGTTCCGCGCGCCTAACAACTGGAACCACTTCCTGAGCGACCACATCATCCACTTCCGCATCCTGCCGCTCAGCGTAGACCGCACTGCGCTGCAGACGAGTTGGCTGGTGCACGAGGACGCCGTCGAGGGCGTGGACTATGACGTGACCCGGTTGACCGAGGTCTGGGAGGCCACCAACCGGCAGGACGCGCAGCTCGGCGCGATCAACCACCAGGGCATCGGATCGCGCGCCTATCGCCCCGGCCGCTACGCGCCCACCGAATTTATGCTGGTTGACTTCACGCGCTGGTACAGCGAGCGGCTGGCGACGCATTTCGGTGCCCCGGCCCGGGCCGGGCTGGCCGCGTGAGCCCGGCGGCCGCCACGCGGCGCCTAGTCTGCCTCTCCATCGAGGCCGAGACCTCCGATATCAGCAGCTTCACCTTCCGGGCGGAGGACGGGCAGGGCCTGCCGTTCCGCCCCGGCCAGGCGCTGACCCTGGCGTTGGACATGGCGGGTACCCAGGTGCTCCGCACCTTCTCGATCGCCTCGGCCCCGGATGGCGGCAACACCGTGGTCCTGACCGTCAAGGCCCAGCCCGGCGCCGGGGCCACACGGTGGATGCACGCTAATCTCGGCCCCGGCGCGGTCGTGGAGGCGCGGGGGCCGCATGGCCGGTTCCACCTGGCGGATAGCCTGGCAGACCGAATCGCGCTGGTGTCCGCCGGGTCGGGCGCGGCACCGGTGATGGCGATGCTGCGGTTCATCGCCGGATCTGCGCCGGGCACCGATGTGGCCTGGTTTCACGTAGCGCGGACGCAAGCTGAGATCCTGTTCGCCGCGGAGTTGGCGCAGCGGGAGATCGCGATGCCACGCCTATCGGTCTCGGTTACGCT
>CAXSEK010000404.1:0-3361 GCA_964235625.1 uncultured Acetobacteraceae bacterium | reverse complement strand
ACGTGGCTGCGGACGATCTGGAGCAGGTCGTTGGCCTGGCCGTCGAGCTTGAGCGTATCCATCGCGTGGGGGACGGCCCACCAGACGGCGCCAGCGAGCAGGAGCAAGGGGGCGAAGAGCTCGGCGAGGTGCTCGGCGAAGATCAGGACGGCGTTGATGGCCGACCAAACGGCAACACGGGCGACCTGTCCGAGGGCGGGGAGGAGGACGGGGCGGCGGTCGTCGAGCTCGGCTTGGTCGACGTCCATGCGGGTGTAGCTCATCGGGCCCTCGTCGCAGAATACGGAGCGGGGCTTAGCAGGGTGAGACGGCATGGCGCCACCCCTTCCGCTGCGGCCCTTGTGGCTGGCAGGGTTCTTGCGTGATGGATGGGCGATCGTTTTGGAGTTCCCATGCGCGATTCTAGTGTTGCAGCGTGCCTTGCCCTGACGGCCATGCTGAGCGGCGGCCCCGCATTCGCTGCGGACGACACGTTGCGGATCGCGATGACGGCGTCGGACGTGCCAACGACGACGGGGGCGCCGAATAACGGGTTCGAGGGCGTGCGCTTCCTGGGATATCCCTCGTTCGAGGGGCTGGTGCTGTGGGACCTGTCGCCGACGGGCAAGCCGGCGGTGCTGCGGCCGGGCTTGGCCACGAGGTGGGAGCAGGTCGCGGGCGATACCAAAACGTGGATCTTCTACCTGCGGCCGGGGGTGACCTTCCATGACGGGACGAAGTTCGACGCGGATGCGGTGATCTGGAACCTGGACCGGTTCTTCAAGACGGACAGCCCGCAATTCGAGGCAGCCGGGTCCGGGCTGATGCGGGCGCGGGTGCCGGTCATGGATAGCTACCGCAAGGTGGATGACATGACGGTCGCGATCACGTCGAAGGGCCCGGCGTCCTACTTCCCGTTCCAACTGGTTTACGTGCTGTTCACGTCTCCGGCCTCGTTCGAGAAGGCCGGGCATGATTGGGGGCGCGTGTCGCTGCTGCCGGCGGCGGGGACGGGACCGTTCAAGATTGAGACGGTGGTGCCGCGGCAGTCGGTGACGCTGGCGCGGTGGGACGGGTATTGGGACGCCGGGCACAAGGCGAAGGTGGGGCATATCCTGCTGCTGCCGATCCCGGAGGCGAACACGCGGCTAGCGGCGCTGCGCGGGGGCCAGGTGGACTGGATCGAGGTGCCGCCGCCGGACGGAATCGAGTCGCTCAAGGCGGCGGGCTTTTCCATCACCATGAACTCGTACCCGCATGTCTGGCCGTGGTTCTTCAACGTCGGCGCGACGGGCAGCCCGTTCGCCGACGTGCGGGTGCGTCAGGCGCTGAACTACTGCGTTGACCGCGCGGGGCTGGTGGAGTTGCTGGGGGGCACTGGGGAGCCGGCGGCGGGATGGCTCAAGGCGGGCGATCCGCGCTTCGGCACCCCGGAGAACCACTACGCGTTCGACGCGCAGCGTGGCCGCGCGCTCCTGGCGCAGGCGGGGTTCACCGACGCACACCCACTGTCGTTCAAGGTGATGGTGTCGCCGTCGGGGTCGGGTCAGATGGTGCCGATGCCGATGAACGAGTTCCTGCAGGAGAACCTCAAGCAGGCTTGCGGCGTGGACGTGGCGTTCGACGTGGTGGATTGGACGGTGCTGTTGGGCGCCGCGCGGCTGGCGCCGGATAACCCCGGGCTGCATGGCGACATGGCGCTCAACATCAGCTCGCCGACCTCGGACGCCGGTATCATGTCGCGCTATTTCGCCGCCGCGAACTTCTCGCCCAAGGGGTTCAACTTCGAGCACTGGAACGACCCGCAGTTCGAGGCGGCGCTGCATACCCTGGCGGAGGCGACGGACCCGGCGACGATCACGGCCGCGTTCGGGGCGGCGCAGGCGCGGCTGGTGGACGATCCGCCGTGGCTCTACGTGGTGCACGACCGCAACCCGCGGGCAATGAGCGCGAAGGTGCACGGTTTCGTGCCGGCGCAGTCCTGGTTTGTCGACCTTGCCACGGTGAGCATGCAGTGAGCGCTGTCCGCGATGCGTCCTGGGCGCCCGGCGACGATCCCTCGCTTCTGACGGCGGCGGCGCTGTCGGAGGCGATCGGGGCGCGCAGGCTTTCGCCGGTGACGCTGGTCGAGGCGCTGCTCGCGCGGATCGAGGCGCAGGAACCGAGGCTGCGGGCGTTCACCGAGGTGTATGCCGCGGACGCCCTGCTGGCGGCGGAAGGAGCCGACAGGGCGATCCGCTCAGGCCATGCCGTGGGGCCGCTGCACGGCATCCCGGTGGCGCTGAAGGATCTGGTCGAGATCGAAGGGCGCGTGGTTGCAGGCGGCTCGATAATCTTCCGCGGCCGCGTCGCCACCCGCACCGCGACAATCGTGCGGCGCATAGTGGCGCAGGGCATGATCGTGCTGGGCAAGACGCACACCGTCGAGTTCGCGCTTGGCGGCTGGGGCACCAACCAGCACATGGGCACGCCGTGGAACCCATGGGACCCGGCGGTCGCGCGGACACCGGGCGGGTCGAGCAGCGGCTCGGGGGTGGCGGTTGCGGCGCGCATGGCGCCGTGGGCGATCGGCACCGATACCGGCGGCTCGGTGCGGCTGCCGGCGTCGTTCTGCGGCGTCACCGGGCTCAAGGCCACGATAGGGCGCATCAGCACCCACGGCGTGCTGCCGCTCAGCGGCACGCTGGATACGCCGGGGCCGATGGCGCGCACGGTGCGCGACGCGGCGCTGCTATTCGGGGTGCTGCAAGGCGCGGATCCGCTCGACCCGCTGACGCGCGGCACACCGGGCTACGACGCGACCCCGGCGCTGGAGCGCGGGGTGCGTGGGCTGTGCCTGGCGCGGATGCCGGACGAGGAACGTGCCGAGGTCAATGGCGAGGTGCTGGCCGCCTACGACCGCTCGGTCGAACTGCTGGGCGGGTTGGGCGCACGGATCGTGACGCTGGCGATGCCGCGGCGATTCGCCGACTACGTGGCGCAGTCCTCGATCATGCTGGCCGAGGCTTATGCGCTGTACGGACGCCTTGCCGAGGATCCGGCGACGCCGATGGGCGAGGCCACGCGGCGCAGGATGCTTGCGGGGGCTGCGGTCAGCGCGCGCGGCTACCTGACGGAGCGCGCCCTGGTCGTCGAGATGAAGGCGGAGATGGCGCGCGCGATGGAGGGCGTCGACGCGGTGCTGACGCCGTCCACGCTGACTGTAGCAATCCCGCTGGACGCGGTGGACGAGGACAGCCTGCCTTCACGGTTCACCCGCTTCGTCAACCTGCTGGAAATGTGTGCGCTGTCCCTGCCCAACGGCTTCACCGCTGCGGGGCTGCCGTGCTCGCTGCAGATCGCCTGCCGCGGCTGGGACGAGGCGCTCGCGCTGCGCATCGGC
>CAXSEK010000403.1:0-3366 GCA_964235625.1 uncultured Acetobacteraceae bacterium | reverse complement strand
CTGCCGACGGAGTGGCGGCTGCTGGAATACATGATGCGCCATCCGGGCCAGGTGTTGACGCGGACCATGCTGCTGGAACGGGTGTGGGATTTCGCGTTCGACCCGACGACGAACGTGGTGGACGTGCATGTCAGCCGGCTGCGCCGCAAGCTGGAGAAGCCGGGTGGCCCGGCGCTGATCCTGACGGTGCGCGGGGCCGGCTACATCCTCGATGCCTGACGATCCGCGCGCCCCCGGGCAGCGCCTCGACGCGCTGCGCCGCCTGGTTCGCAGCTTCGCGCTGCGGACGTCGCTGGGGATCGCGGCGGCAGCCTTGCTGCTGTCGCTGGTCGGCGCCGGGTGGGGCTGGTTGCGCGCCGAGACGGCCTTGCGCCAGGAGTTGGACCTGCTGCTCGCCGGGGAGGCGGAGGGGCTGATCCGCGACTACCAGGCGATCGGGCCGGAGGCGCTGCTGGATGCGGCCCGGGTGTCGGCGCGGCGGGACGCGCTGCTATTGGTGTTGGTGCAGACCGCGGACGGGCAGACGCTGGCGGGCCGCATGGCTGGCGCGCCGGCCGCCTTACGGGGTTACGCAACGCTGCGCCCGCCGGGCGAGCCGCCGCTGCGGGCGCTGGGGGCGCTGCTGCCGGGCGGGATCAACCTGTTGGTCGCGGCGCCGCTCTCGGCGGCGGAGGATGCCGCGCGGGCCCTGGCCTGGACGCCGCTGATCGCGGCCCTCGGGTCAGGCGCGATGGCACTGATGCTCGGCTTCGTGGGTGCGCGGGCGCTGGAGCGGCGGCTGGCGTCGGTGTCGGACGTGGCGGGGCTGCTGACCGCAGGCGACCTGTCGCGCCGGCTGCCGCTCTCGGGGCGGGGGGATGAGTTCGACCGGCTGGTGATGACGGTCAACGCGATGCTCACCAAGCTGGAGATGCTGGTGGTGGCGCAGCGCCAGGTGACGGACGACATCGCCCACGACCTGCGCGGCCCGTTGCAGCGGCTGCGCCAGGGGCTCGAGGAGGCGCTCGCGGGCCGGCACGGTGACCCGGCCCTGACCCTGGCCATCGCGGAATTGGATGCCGTGCTCGAGACGTTCGCGGCCCTACTCCGGATCGCGCGGGCGGAGGCCGGGGCGGGCGCGCGCCAGGCGTTCGACCTGTCGGCGCTCGTCATCTCGGTGGCCGAGGCCTACGCGGCGGTGGCGGAGGAGGCGGGGCGGCCGTTCGTAATCGACGCCGTGCCGGGCCTGGCCTTGCACGGGGACCCGGCGCTGCTCGGGCGCATGCTCGCGAACCTGCTGGACAACGCTTTGGCACACGGTGCGGGCGCGGTCTGCGTGTCATTGACGGCGGGGCCGGTGCTGGTGGTGGCCGATGCGGGCCCGGGCGTGCCGGCGGCGGAGCGGGAGGCGGTGCTGGAGCGCTTCGTCCGGCTGGACCGCAGCCGCGGCACGCCAGGAACGGGGTTGGGGCTGGCCTTGGTGAAGGCGGCGGCGCTCGCCCATGGCGGAAGGGTGGCGTTGGGGCCGGCGCCGGCGGGCGGCGGACTGGCGGTGACCGTGGACCTGCGCGCCGCCGGGTAAGTGGGCGGGCGCCGTTTCTGACGCGATCTTCATGGTCGCGCGGGGGGATCCTCCATCGGGGAGGGTGCAGATAGCGATCATGCCGATCGACCCGACCGGCCGTTTCTCCAAGGACCAAGACATGTCCCGTCCCACCCACCGCTTCGGCCGCCCCGCCTTCGCAGCCGCCCTCCTGGCCGCCACCGCCATGTCGGGCGTCGCCGCCTGGCAGGTCGCACCGGCTTTCGCCCAAGCCACGCAACCGACGGCCGAACACACCGCACCGATCGATGTCGGCCATCCTGCCGCCCAGTCGCTGCCCGGCTTCGCCGACCTGGTGCAGAAGGTGAGCCCCGCCGTCGTCACCATCAGCAGCACGATGCGCGAGCAGTCTGACGACCAGTCGTCGCCATTCCCGTCCGGCTCACCGCAGGCCCGGGAGTTCGGCCGCTTCTTCGGCATGCCCCACCAGGGCGAGACCCACATCGTCCACGCGCTCGGGTCGGGCTTTATCGTCGACAGCCAGGGCCATGTCGTCACCAATGACCACGTGGTGAAGGACGCGACCGACATCACGGTGACGCTGGCGGACGGCCGCAAGATGCCGGCCAAGGTGGTCGGCGTGGACACCAAAACCGACCTGGCGGTGCTGCAGGTGAAGTCCGACACGGCGCTGCCACATCTGGCGCTGGGCGACTCCAACGCGGCCCGCGTCGGGGACTGGGTGGTCGCAGTCGGCAACCCCTTTGGCCTGGGCGGCACCGTCACCGCCGGCATTCTGTCCGCCCGGGGCCGGCACATCGGCGAGGGCCCATACGACGACTTCCTGCAAATCGACGCGCCGATCAACCGCGGCAACTCCGGCGGCCCGCTCTTCGCGCAGGATGGCACCGTGATCGGTGTGAACACGGCGATCTACTCGCCATCCGGTGGCAGCGTCGGCATCGGGTTCGCGATCCCATCCAGCGTCGTCAAGCAGGTCGTTGGCCAGTTGGAGACGAACGGTCGGGTCGAGCGCGGTTGGCTGGGTGTGGCAGCGCAGCCCGTGTCGCCGACCATGGCGAAGGCGCTGGACCTGCCAGGTGCGGCCGGCGCCCTGGTGGCCGAGGTGCAGAAGGACAGCCCGGCGGCAACCGCCGGCATCCAGCCGGGTGACGTGATCACCCGGATCGGGTCGCAGGCGGTGGCGGACCCGCGTGCGCTCGCCCAGATGGTGGCCGCGCTGCATGCCGGTGCGGACCAGGCGATGACGGTGCGCCGGGATGGCCAGGACAAGACCCTGACCGTCGCGGTCGCCGCCCAGCCGGACCAGGATCCCGCAGTGGTCGCCGCGGCGGACATCCAAGGCCCGAAGCTCGGCCTGGCCCTGGCGCCGCTGAACGACGAGGCGCGCCAGGAGATGAACCTGCCGGCGAACCAGAAGGGCGTGGTCATCGCCGAAGTGGCGCAGGACAGTCCGGCCCAGAAGGCGGGGCTACAGCCCGGTGACCTGTTGGAGATGGTGGGCAACCAGGCTGTCACCAATCCGCAACAGGCTGTCGCAGCGCTGCGGGCCGGCACGCAGAAATCGGGCGCCGTCGCCCTGCGAGTGCTTCGGGACGGCCACCTGGCCTTCATCGCCCTGAGTGCCACGCTGTCCAGCGAGGGCTGAACCACAACGGCTGGCCCTGCGGTCCCCGATGGATGCAGGGCCAGCCTGTCATGCCGACGCGCGTTGGTCTCAACTCGTCGGTGGCTGAAGTCCACCCTACTTCAACAACGTCTTCACCATGGTAGGGTGTGTGTGGACGGCCCTTTTGGTGCAAGGGTTATGGTGGAAGAAATCT
>CAXSEK010000402.1:0-3375 GCA_964235625.1 uncultured Acetobacteraceae bacterium | reverse complement strand
GGACGCCCTGCGCAGCGTGGGTGACCTAGCGCGGACGTTGCTCGCCAAGCTGCCAGCCTCCTGACCCCGAAGCAGACGATGGCCGACATCGAGACCGACGGCAATGCGGCCGTAGCCCCCAAGGCGTTCCGGCTCACCCTGCTGCGCCCGGGGGCGGGGGCCAGCGTGACACCGGGCAGCCGGGTCAATGGCATAGGCTGGATCGTGTCCGGCCTGCACGTCTCGGCGATCGACTTGACGCTGGGCGGGGTGCCGGTGGGCCGGGCCCGTCTGAACATCGAACCGGGGCACCTGGCGGCGCTGACGGGCCACAACCCGGCCGAGAACGAGACCAGCTTCGTGTTCATGGTGACGGTCCCTGCCCTGCCCCCCGGGGATGCCGTGCTGGCCTTGGCGGTAGCGACGTCGGGCGGGACGCGGACCCACAGGATCCGCATGATGGTGGCGGCGGCGGCGTTGCCCGCGCCGGAAAGCCTGGTGCGGGCCGAGTGCGAGGAGGCGCTGCTGACGGCGGCAGGGCGGCTCGTGGTAAAGGGCTGGGCGATCTGCTCGTCCGGCGTGGCCGGGGTGCGTATCGACCTCGATGGCAAGGCGGTCGGCACGGTGGAACCGGCGGAGGACCGTCTGGATGTGGGCGCCCAGTACGGGCAGGTCGCCGGGTCGCGCCAGTCGGGCTTCCGCCTCTCAGCCGAGCTGGGCATGCGGATCGAGGGCCAGCACACCCTGCGGATCGTCGTCCTGGGCCGGGCGGGCGAGGAGCAGGCGATCCTGCGCACCGTGACCGCCGAAGCGGTCCCAGAGGCGGCGCCGCTTGCGGTAGAACAGCCCGAGCAGATCAGGATGTTCCTCGACGCGCCGGTCTGCCGGGACGGGGCAGCGGTGGAGCCGGTGCGCGGCTTCCTCTCACTCACCGGCTGGGCGTTCAGCGCGGCGGCCATCGACCGCATCGAGGTCTATGTCGATGGCACGCTGCACGGGCACGCCCATCACGGCATCCGGCGGGAGGACCTGCGAAGCGCCTTCCCAGACAGCGACGTGCTGCTCGCCGGGTTCGCGATGGTGATCCCGCCGCCAGTGATGAAACCGGGCGCCCATAGCGTCCGCGTGCGCGTGATCGACCAGACCGGGCGGTGGCGGGAGATCACCTTCGATGTCCGGGCCGAGAAGGCGTACAGCGGCCCCGGGCCCTGGATGCTGCGGCGAAAGATCCCGGCGGCCGAGACCCGGCTGCACCACGCCATGCTGGCCGCAAGGGGCTGGGCGCCGCGCTGGGCCATCCTGATCGGCCAGGCGGAGGGGCGGGAGGAC
This sequence comes from uncultured Acetobacteraceae bacterium, assembly GCA_964235625.1. GTDB lineage: Bacteria > Pseudomonadota > Alphaproteobacteria > Acetobacterales > Acetobacteraceae > LMUY01. The sequence goes on along the minus strand of CAXSEK010000402.1, from coordinate 2,067 downwards.
GCACTGCGGACCACGGTGGAGAGCCTGCGCTGGCAGACTTACGAGGACTGGACGGTGGTGCTCGTGGCTGCTTCCCCGGCGCAGGCACGCTCGCTCGCCGCGGTGACCGAGACATTCACCGATCTGCTTGCCGGCCGGGTGCGGATCATGCCCGGCCGGCCCAAGCGCCTCTTGGCGGACCTGGCGGGCGACGCTACCGCCATCACCGTGCTCACGCCCGGCGACCGGTTGGGGGAGGACGCGCTGCTGGAAATGTCGATGGCCGGTGCGCTCGACCCGGCCTGCGACTTCACCTACAGCGACGAGCGGCGGATCGACCCGGCGGACGGCGAGGAGAAGGCGTTCTTCAAGCCCGATTTTTCCCCCGACCTGCTGCTCGCCACCAACTATATTGGCCGCCTCTGGTCCGCCTCCGCCGCCCTACTGCGCGCGTCGGGGCTGCGGGAGGCGGACCTGTGGCAGCGGGGCGACTACCACGCCGTGTTGGCCCTGACGGAGCGCGCGGTGCGCATCGCGCACGTGCCGAAGGTGCTATGCCATGCGACCCGGCGGTCCGACCCGGGCCAGCGGGACCGCACGGCGCTGGCAGCGGCACTGCAACGCCGCCGGGTCGAGGCGGAGGTCCTGGCTGGGGCCATCCCCGGCAGCTACCGGGTGCGCCGCGCGGTGCCGGCGGGGGGGCGGGTGTCCATCATCATCCCGACCATCGCGTCCAAGGGCCTGATCAAGACCACGATCGAGCGGATTCGCGCGAACACGGCGTGGCCGGACTACGAGATCGTCTGCATCGACAATTTCCCGAAGGCGCCGACGGCCGAGCAACGCCGGTGGCGGGTCTGGATCAAGGCCAACGCGGACACGGCGCTGGCCCTCAGCCAGCCGTTCAACTGGTCGCTGATGAACAACGTGGCCGCGGCGAAAGCGACGGGCGCGTTCCTGCTGTTCCTCAATGACGACGTGGAGGTGCGTGACCCGCATTGGCTGCACGGCCTGGTCGAGCACGCGCAACGGCCGGAGGTCGGCGTGGTCGGGCCGCAGCTGCTGTATCCGGACGGCCGGGTGCAGCATGCCGGGATCTTCCTGGGGCGCCAGGCGGGGCGGCACGCGTTCCGCTACGCGCTGCCGGACGAGCCCGGGCCGTTCGGCCTGGCCCTGACGCAGCGCGAGGTGATCAGCGTAACGGGTGCCTGCATGATGATGCGGCGGGACGTGTTCGACCGGCTGGGCGGGTTCGCCGAGAAGCACGACGTGATCAACAACGACGTCGATTTCAGCCTGCGCGCCCGCCGTGCCGGGTTGTCGGTGGTGTACACCCCGGCGGTCAGCTTGATCCACCACGAGATGGTCAGCCGCGGGGAATTGGGCGACAGCTACAACTCGGCGCATTTCGAACGGGAATGGGGTGACCTGTTCCGCCGCGGTGACCCTTTCTTCAGCCGGCATTACTCGCCCGACTACGACGATTACGCGCCCGAGGCGGAGCCGGTGCAGGTGCTGACAGCCGGCCACCCGTTGGTGGCGCGCGGCGAGATCCGCCGCGTCCTGGCCATCAAGATCGACCATATCGGCGACTTCGTCACAGCGTTCCCGGCGTTCCGGCGCATCAAGCAGTGCTTTCCGGACGCGCACCTGACGGTGCTGGCGGCAAAGGCGTCTCTCCCGCTGGTGGCGCTGGAGCCGGCGATCGACGCGGTGATCGAGTTCAACCTGTTCCACGCCCGCTCCGAGAAAGGCCGCCGCGTGCTGGACGCGCGCAAGCTGGCCAAGCTTGCGGAGCGGCTGGCGCCCGAGCGGTTCGACCTGGCGCTGGACCTGCGGCGGCAAGCGGAGACACGGCCGATCCTGCAGGCCAGCGGCGCGCGCTGGCTAGCGGGGTTCGAGCAGGGGTATGCGCATCCGTGGCTGGACATCTCGGTCGAGTTCGAGGGGGACCTGGCGACGAAATACAAGAACGGCCACATCGCCGAGGCGCTGGCCGGCCTGGTGGATACCGTCTCGGCACGGTGCGATGGCGACCGGCGGATCATCGCGGGGGCAGTGGACCGGGATGCCGGGCGGGCGTTCGCG
>CAXSEK010000401.1:0-3382 GCA_964235625.1 uncultured Acetobacteraceae bacterium | reverse complement strand
GTGGCGAAGTTCTTCTCGAACAGGCCGGCGAGGTGGTGCGCGGTGCGGTCGTAGCCGGGCTTGTCGGCCCAGGCTTCGCGTGGGTTCAGCACCTCGTCCGGGATGCCGGGGACGCCAGTCGGGACCATGAGGCCGAACACGGGGTCCTTCTTGAATTTGACCTGGGCAAGGGTGCCGTCCAGCACCGCGTTCAGCAACGCGCGGGTGTGCTGGATGGGCATGCGCTGGCCCTCGCCATAGCCGCCGCCGGACCAGCCGGTGTTCACCAGCCAGCAATCCGCACCGTAGCGGCCGATCAGCTCGGCCAGCATCTTGCCGTACACCTCGGGCCGGCGGGGCAGGAACGGAGCGCCGAAGCAAGTGGAGAAGGTGGCTTGCGGCTCGCCGCCCATGCCCTTCTCGGTGCCGGCGACGCGGGCGGTGTAGCCGGACAGGAAGTGATACATCGCCTGCCCGGCGGACAGCTTCGCGATTGGGGGAAGCACGCCGAACGCGTCGCAGGTGAGCATCACGACGTGCTTGGGTTGGCCGCCCTTGCCGGTCTTGCTGGCGTTGGCCACGAAGTCGATTGGGTAGCAGGCGCGGGTATTGGGCGTGGCGCGGCTGTCCGTCAGGTCCAGCTGGCCGGCGGCATTGGCCTGCACGTTCTCCAGAACGGTGCCGAAGCGGTGGGTGGCGTCCCAGATCACCGGCTCCGCACGGCGGGAGAGGTCGATCACCTTGGCGTAGCAGCCGCCCTCGAAGTTGAAGATGCCGTTCTCGCCCCAGCCATGCTCGTCGTCGCCGATCAGCGGGCGGGCCGGGTCCGAGCTGAGGGTGGTCTTGCCGGTGCCGGAGAGGCCGAAGAACAGCGCGACCTCATGCTCGTCGTTCATGTTGGCGCTGCAATGCATCGGCAGCACGCCCTCGGCCGGCAGCTTCCAGTTCATCACGGTGAAGATCGATTTCTTGATCTCGCCCGCGTATTCGGTGCCGGCGATCACGATCAGCTTCCGGGCAAAGGAGAGGGCGATGGCGGTACTGGTGCGCACGCCGTCCCGCGTGGGGACCGCCTGGTAGTGCGGGGCGTGCAGGATGACGTAGTCAGGCTCGAAGCCGGCGAGGTCCTCCTGCGGCGGGCGGATGAACATGTTGCGGGCAAACAAGGCGTGCCAGGCGGAGGGCGTGACGAGGCGGACGCGGACGCGATGGGCAGGGTCGGCGCCGGCATACAGGTCCTGGGTGAACAGCTCCTGCTGCTCGCCGAGATAGGTTGCGACGTGGCCGCGCAGGCCTTCGAACTTGTCGGCAGCGAGCTTCTGGTTAATGCGGCCCCACCAGATGTCGGCGGTGGTCTCCGGCTCGTCGACCACGAACTTGTCCTGGACCGAGCGCCCGGTGTGCACGCCCGTCATGGCCATCAAGGCGCCGTCGGCGGAGAGCCGGCCCTCGCCGCGGCGCATCGAGGCAGCCACCAGCGCGGGCGGGTGGAGGTTGGGGTGGACCACATGGCTGGCGGTCACACCGGTGCCGCCGAGCGGCGCTGGGTTGGGGTGGCTCACGGGACGAACTCCTTGGACGGGCGGGCTTTCCGATAGCTGTAACGGGGGCTGCCGGGTGCGTCCATCCTCGTAGGATACCGTGGCGAGAAGCCTGGGCCGACAGTGGCGAGAGGTTGGGACGCTAGGCCGCGCTTTCCGCTTTAGGAGGGGTTAGGAATGGGGTGCATGCGGCATCGATCTCGCGTGTGGCCACCCTCCCCCGCCCCCTTCCACAAGGGGGCAGGGGAGGAAAGGCTAGCTTCCCTCAGTCACATGCCAGGTGCCGCTGGCGTATTCTCCGATGGTGCGGTCCGAGCTGAACCAGCCCATGTGGGCGGTGTTCAGCACGGCGGAGCGCCACCAGGCGGCGGGGTCGCGCCATTTGGCGTCCACCAGTTCCTGCGCTTTGTCATAGGCGTCGAAGTCGGCGCAGACGAAGAACGGGTCGGCGTAGGTCAGGCGGTCGGCCATGGCGGCGTAACGACCGGGCTCGTCCGGGCTGAAGACGCCGCTGCGCAGGGCCTCGATCACGTCGTGCAAGGCCGGGCAGCCGTTGATGACGCCGCTCGCGTCCAGGCCCTGGCTGGTGCGGCGGACCTCCACCTCGTCCGCGGTCATGCCGAAGATGAACATGTTGTCGGCGCCGACGCGCTCGCGGATCTCGACGGTGGCGCCGTCCAGCGTGCCGATGGTCAGGGCGCCGTTAAGGGCAAGCTTCATGTTGCCGGTGCCGCTCGCCTCCATGCCGGCGGTGCTGATCTGCTCGGACAGGTCGGCGGCGGGGATCAGCAGCTCGGCGAGGCTCACGTTGTAGTTGGGCATGAAGACGACCTGCAGCAGTCCGCGGACGGTCGGGTCCCCGTTCACCACGCGGGCAACGTCATGCGCGAGGCGGATGATCTGCTTGGCGAGCAGGTAGGAGGGGGCGGCCTTGCCGGCGAAGATCTTCACCCGCGGGCGCCAGTCCTGGGTGGGATGGGCGCGGATGGCGTTGTATTGGCTGATGGCGTGCAGCACGTTAAGCAGCTGGCGCTTGTATTCGTGGATGCGCTTGATCTGCACGTCAAACAGGGCGTCCGGGTCGAGGGTGATGCCAAGCTGGGCGGCGGCCAGCCGAGCCACGGCCAGCTTGCGCGGGCGGCGCTGGGCGCGGAAGGCATCCCGGAACGCGGCATCGTCGGCATGCGGGACCAGGTCCGTCAGCAGGTCCGGATCGTGCAGCACACGCTCGCCCAGCGTCTCGACGAGCAGCTTGGTGAGCCCGGGGTTGGTCTGATGCAGCCAGCGGCGGAAGGTGATGCCGTTGGTGCGGTTGACGATGCGGCCGCCGACCGCCGCGTCCAGGTCGCGGAAAGTGGTGCGGCGCATCAGGTCGGTGTGGAGGGCTGAGACGCCGTTCACGGAGTGGCTGCCCAGGAAGGCCAGGTGGCCCATGCGGCCCCGGCGGCCGCTCGACTCGTCGATCAGGCTGAGTGCCGCCAGCAGCCGGTCGTCCAGGCCGCGGGCGCGCTGCATATCGAGGTGGCGGGCGTTGAGCAGGTAGATGATCTGCATGTGGCGGGGCAGCAGGCGCTCCAGCAGCAGCACCGGCCACATCTCCAGCGCCTCGGGCAGCAGGGTGTGGTTGGTGTAGCTGATGCAGCCTTGCGTGATGGTCCAGGCCTGGTCCCATCCCAGGCCGTGCACGTCCATCAGCAGACGCATCAGCTCGGCGATGCCGATGGCAGGATGCGTGTCGTTCAGCTGGATGGCCACGTACTCGGCCAGGTTGCTGACCGTGCCGTGCTCGACCAGGTGGCGGCGCAGCAGGTCCTGCAAGCTGGCGGAGGCGAAGAAGAACTCCTGCCGCAGCCGCAGCTCCT
>CAXSEK010000400.1:0-3395 GCA_964235625.1 uncultured Acetobacteraceae bacterium | reverse complement strand
CCGGTTCGAGACGTCGTTCCGCCTACAAGGGCCGGTGCTGGATGTGGAGAATGCCCGGGCGTTCAGCTCGTCCCTCGGCTTCACCGCGAACGGCCGGCTGGATTTCGGGCGCAAGCTGGTGGACATGCACGGCACGATCGTTCCGGCGTATTTCTTCAACTCGCTGCCGGGCCGCATCCCGCTGATCGGGCAGATCTTCAGCCCGGAGAAGGGGTCGGGCGTGTTCGCTGCGAATTACGGGCTGACCGGTTCGCTGGCCAGCCCGTCCGTGTCGATCAATCCGCTTTCGGCCTTGACGCCGGGCTTCCTGCGGAAGTTCTTCGATTTGTTCTGATCCGGGGGCGTTCCCCGGGCGAGGGAGTTCCCATGCCGGACGTGACCATCCGCGACATCACCATCGGCAATACCCGGCCGTTCACCCTGATCGCCGGACCGTGCCAGATCGAGTCCGAGGCGCACGCGTTCGAGGTCGCCGACGCGCTCGCCGCGATGTGCCGCACCGCCGACATCCCCCTCATCTACAAGAGCAGCTTCGACAAGGCGAACCGCACCAGCGCCGCCGCCGCGCGTGGCGTGGGCCTGGCGCAGGGCCTCGCTATCCTGGCCGCGGTGCGCGCGCGGTTCGGCATCCCCGTGCTGACCGACGTGCATGATGCTGCGCAGTGCGCCCCCGTGGCGGAAGCGGTGGACGTGATCCAGATCCCCGCCTTCCTCTGCCGCCAGACCGACCTGCTGATCGCCGCCGGCGAGACCGGCGCCGCGGTTAACGTGAAGAAGGGCCAGTTCCTGGCCCCGTGGGACATGACGAACGTGGCCGCCAAGATCGCCGCCACCGGCAACGAGCGCATCCTGCTCACGGAGCGCGGCGCCTCGTTCGGCTACAACACCCTGGTGTCGGACATGCGGTCGCTGCCGATCATGGCGCAAACGGGTTACCCCGTGGTGTTCGACGCGACCCACTCCGTCCAGCAGCCCGGCGGCCAGGGCACGAGCAGCGGCGGCCAGCGGGAGTTCGCCCCCGTGCTGTCCCGCGCGGCATTGGCGGTGGGCGTGGCGGCACTGTTCATCGAGTGCCATCCGGACCCTGACCACGCGCCCAGCGACGGACCGAACATGATCCCGTTGCGGCAGATGCCGGCGTTGCTGAACCGGCTGGCCGCCTTTGACCGGCTCGCAAAACAGTCGTCGTAGGGTGGGTTTCGGCCCACCACGGTGCCGCGTCTTGGCGGGCTTAAGCCCACCCTAAGTGACTGCCCGCAGCCCCTGCATCAACGCAAACCAGACCCCCGACAACGTCCTTCGTAGGTTCGTGGTCCATCCCCAACTATTGAAACCGTAACCAAAATGTCATCGAACCGGCAACGCCTCCGAAAAGGAATCCTATGTACCGCTTTCGACCGCTTCCAGCCTGGACCGTGCTCGCTGGACTGACCCTCGCACCCTTCGCTGCCGGTGCCTCGCAAACCCCGCCGGCATGCCCGTCCGAGCCGACCCGCGTCACGCGTTCGGTGGGCGGCGTCAACGACTATTTCGGGTCCGCTCCGGGTATCGCCGACCTCTGCCGGATGAGCAGGCCCGATGGCCCTGGCGACTTCTACTACGGCGCCTGGCGCAGCGACTGGCCTGGTGCCGGGCAGGCCTACCCGGCCATCCTGGCCGTAGCGGCGGGCGGGACGGGCACAAGGGCAAGCTTCGTCACACGATCCTACCCAGGCATGCAGTGGACCGATACCTTCATTAATGAGGGCCCCGATACCGTCGTGGTGGACGGCATACCCCACGCCACGTTCAAGCTGGCGCACGAGCGGCAGGGTATCGACGGGAACACCTACCACTCGGTCATCACCAGTTGGCACGACACGGATACTGGCATCGTATTGAAGACGGTCGAGCGGCAGATCTCCGGCCAGTCCTATGGCCCGAGCACGACGTGGCAGGCCGTGCGGGTGGAACGGCTCCGCTAGCCGCCGGCTGACAGTAGGCGTCCTGCTTGCTACCATGGCCCACATAGAATGGTGGTGGACGAGTGGGAGTTTCGGGGGAGGATGCGTCAAGGATGATCCGCCCGAGCGACCGACTCATCCTCGCCCTCGACGTCCCCACGCTCGATGACGCGCGGCGCCTGGTGGCGGCGCTCGACGGTGTGGTGACGTTCTACAAGCTCGGCATGTGGCTGCTGTTCCAGCCCGGTGCCGACGCGCTGGTCAGTGAATTGCTCCAGGCCAGGCATCAGGTGTTCCTGGACTACAAGCTATACGATATCGGCGAGACCGTCCGGCATGGCGCCGCCTCGATCGCGGGACGCGGGGCTCGGTTCCTGACCGTCCATGGCGACCCGCACATCCTGCGCGCGGCCGTGGCCGGGGCGGCTGGCTCGCCGCTCGGGATTCTGGCGGTGACGGTGCTGACCAGCCTGGACGACGCGGCGCTGCACGCGATGGGGTATGCCGAGGGTGCGACGGCCCTGGTCACACGCCGGGCGAAGGAGGCCGCAGCGGCGGGCTGCGCCGGGATCATCGCCTCCGCCGCCGACCACCCGAACGCCCTGCGTGAAGCGTCCGGACGGCCGGACCTGCTGGTGGTGACACCGGGCATCCGCATGCCCGGCGACGATGCGGGAGACCAGCGCCGTACGGCCTCACCGGGAGAGGCAATCCGCCGCGGGGCGAACTACATCGTAGTCGGCCGCCCAATCGTGCGCGCACCAATGCCCAAGGAAGCAGCGTTGCGGGTGCTTGAAGACATGGTATCGCCCTCTCCCGTTCTTCACGGGAGAGGGTTGGGGCAAGGGCCGTCTGCGCCCGTGTGATCTGGTGGTCATGGGATCCCAAGCTCCCTCACACCGCCCCCTCCCAGTAGAGGGAGAGGGAAAAGCCTCGTCAGGCAGCCTTGTCCCAAGCGGGGGCGAAGCCGGGGTTGACCAGGCGTTGCGCCTTGGGGAGGGCGGCGATCGCGGCGCGGTCCGAATCGTCCAGCGTGATCTTCAGCGCTTCCAGGTTCGCGATCTGGCTCTCACGGCGGGACGCCTTGGGGATCGCCGCGACGCCGGGCTGGTCGATGAGCCATTTCAGCGCGATCTGCGCCGGGGTCGCGTCGTGCTTGCGCGCGATCACGCCTAGTTCCTCGTGGTTGGCCAGCTTGCCTTGCGCGATCGGGCAATACGCCGTCAGCGCCATGTCGTGCGCCCCAAGGTAGTCCAGCACCGGGCCTTGGCCGAGCAGCACGTGGTATTCGATCTGGTTGGCGGCCAACGGCGCACCGATCTCCTCCACCGCCTGACGCAGCAGGGCCACGGGGAAGTTGCAGACGCCAATCGCGTGCGCGAGCTTCTCCTCCTTCAGCTTCATCAGCGTGTCCAGCGCCGCCGGCAGGTCCATGTCCGGGGCTGGCCAATG
>CAXSEK010000399.1:0-3413 GCA_964235625.1 uncultured Acetobacteraceae bacterium | reverse complement strand
GGAGAAGCAGTTCCGCGACCGCCTGCGCCAACGCCGCGAGCAGGTGCAGGGCGCCGGGTCGGGTTTCGTGATCGATCCGTCCGGCATCATCGTGACCAACAACCACGTGGTCGGCCACGCGGACAAGATCGTCGTCTCGCTGTCCAACGGCACCGAGCTGCCGGCCAAAGTGCTCGGCACCGACGAGCTGACGGATATCGCCGTGATCAAGGTGGATGCGCCGAATTCGCTGCCGGCCGTCACCTGGGGCGACTCGCGCAACGTGGAGGTGGGGGACTGGATCCTGGCGGCGGGCAATCCGTTCGGCCTGGGCTCCTCCGTCAGTGCGGGCATCGTCTCGGCGCGGGGGCGCGACATCGGCGCCGGGCCGTTCGACGACTTCCTGCAGATCGACGCGCCGATCAACCCGGGCAATTCCGGCGGCCCGACCTTCAACCTCGACGGCCAGGTGGTCGCCGTGAACACCGCCATCGTGTCGCCCACAGGCGGCTCCGTCGGCATCGGCTTTGCCATCCCGAGCGAGATCGCGCAGAAGATCGTGGCCGAACTGCTCAGCAAGGGGCGGATCGAGCGCGGCTGGCTGGGGGTCGCGGTGCAGGACGTGCCGAAGCCGGCGCCGGGGGACAGCCGCGCGCGCAACCCGGGTGTGGCCATCGCCAGCGTGGACAAGGCGGGGCCGGCCGCACGCTCGGGCCTGCAGGCGGGGGACATCGTGACGGCGGTGAACGACGCGACGGTGGACAGCGCGCACGAGCTGATCAAGGCGGTGAGTGCGGCAGCCCCGGGTTCGGCGCTTCGCCTGACCGTGCGGCGCCACGGGCAGGCGATGACCGTCCCGGTAACGGTCGGGCGGCGGCCGAGCGAGAGTGCTGGCTAATGCGCATCCTGGTGGTGGAGGACGACAAAGAGGTTGCGGGCTTCGTGCTCAAGGGCCTGCGTGAAGCCGGGCACCTGGCCGAACACGCCGACAATGGCCGGGACGGGCTGTTCCTCGCCGCGAGCGAGGCGTTCGACGCGATCATCCTGGACCGCATGCTGCCCGGCGGCATTGACGGCTTGCGCCTGCTGGAGACGCTGCGCACGCAGGACAACAAGACGCCCGTCATGTTCCTGTCCGCCCTTGGCCAGGTGGACGAGCGGGTGCGCGGACTGAAGGCCGGGGGCGACGACTACCTGACCAAGCCGTTCGCCTTCGCCGAGATGCTGGCCCGGGTGGAGGCGCTGGCCCGGCGCGGCAAGAACGACGGTCCGCAGACCAAGCTGCAGGTGGCGGACCTGGAGATGGAGCTGCTGTCGCGCACCGTGCGGCGGGCCGGGCAGCGCATCGACCTGCAACCACGCGAGTTCCGGTTGCTGGAATACATGATGCGTCACGCGGGCCAGGTGGTCACCCGGACCATGTTGCTGGAAGGCGTGTGGGACTACCATTTCGACCCGCAGACCAACGTGATCGACGTGCATGTCAGCCGCTTGCGGCAGAAGATCGACAAGCCGTTCCCGACGGCCCTGCTGCACACCGTCCGCAACTCGGGGTACATGCTGCGCCCCGAGTGATGCGCCTGGCACAGCCAGCGCGCCTGCGCCCGAGCCTGTGGCGGTCGGCGGGATTGCGGCTGGCGGTCGTGTATGCCGTGCTGTTCGCGCTCAGTGCGCTGGCCCTGGTGCTGTTCCTGTGGTGGGCGACGGCCGGGCTGCTGGACCGCCAGGTCGAGGCGGCGATGCGCGCCGATGCGCAGGGCTTGTCCGAGCAATGGGCCGATGGCGGATCGCCGGCCCTGAAGCAGACGATCGAGGACCGGCTGGCGGAGAACGTCGATGACGACGCGATCTACCTGCTGGCTGACCCGGCGATGCATCCCGTGGCGGGCAACCTTGCGATCTGGCCGCCCGCGGTCACGGCTACGGACGTGGTGTACGAGCTGATGGTGTCGCGCGCCGGCATCGCCAGCGTGGCGCGCGTGCAGCGGTTCGACCTGCCGGATGGCAGCCACCTGCTGATCGGTCGCGACGTCGAGACCCGTACGCCGCTGCGCGGGCTGCTCACCTCGGCGCTGCTGTGGTCGGTGGCGCTGCTGGCGGTCCTGGGGATCGTCGGCGGGCTGGTGATGCAGCGGCTGTTCCGCCGGATGATCGCGAGCGTCACGGCGACGGCGGGGGCAATCGCGCAGGGCGACCTCAGCCGCCGGGTTCGGGCGACCGGGCGGGGCGACGAGTTCGACCGGCTGGCCGATACCATCAACGACATGCTGGACCGGATCGGGCGGCTGATGGATGGCGTGCGGGCCGTATCCAACAGCATCGCGCATGACCTGCGCACGCCGATCGCGCGGGCGCGGGCGCGGCTGGAGGATGCGGCGTGCCACGCGGCGGGGGCGGAGGAATTGCGTGCCGCCGTGGGCCGGGCGATGGCGGATCTGGACGGGGTGACCGCGATCTTCGACGCTCTGCTGCGGATCGCGGAGATCGAGGCCGGGACACGCCGGGCCGCGTTCGCGGACCAGGACCTTGTGCCGCTGCTCGACGGTCTGGCGGAATTGTATACGCCGCCGGCAGAGGAGCGCGGGCTGGCGCTGGTCTACACGGCCTCCGGACCGTTGCCGGTGCATGGCGACCGGGACCTGATCGGTCAGGCGGTGGTGAACCTGCTGGACAACGCGCTGAAATTTTCGCTGCCGGGCGGAACGGTGCGGCTGAGCGGCGAGGCGAGCCCATCGAACGTGGTGCTGATGGTGCAGGATTGCGGTCCGGGCATCCCGGAGGCGGACCGGGCACGTGCGACCGAACGGTTCTACCGCGGCGAGCAGGCACGGCAGACGCCGGGCTCCGGCCTGGGCCTGGCGCTGGTGGATGCCGTGGCGACGCTGCATGGCGGCAGCCTGGCGCTGGAGGATGCAGGGCCCGGGTTGCGCGCGGTGCTGACGCTGCCGGCACGGCCGGCGGCGTCGCTCCCGCCCGCGTGACGACAGCTTCATCCACAGCCCATTCCCGGCGGACCTGGCGCGGCGTAGCGTGTCGCTCGATGAGATGGGCCATAACCATCGTCGCCGGCTTGGCGGCCTTTCTGCCTTGGTCCGGTTGGGCGGAACCCCCGATGCCGGTAACCACGGACACGTCCAGCTACTGCCTAAGCCTGGCGCGCCGGATGGAGGAGGCGGGCACTATGCCGCCGGAGATCCGGGTGCTGTGGGAGGAGGGGCGCGACATGTGCCAACGCGGCCACATCCGCGGGGGACTGGCCCGGTTGCGGCGGGCGATGATGATCTCGCGCGGGGATGCGGAGTAGGGAGGCGTTACCAGTGGCGACCGCTTCGGCGAGGCCGTGAGGGCCACGATGGAGGCAGCCACGGCCTCTCTAAGAGAGGCCGTGTATTTCCTTACTCTTGTGATCGGCCTGCTCGCGATACCCTCGGAAC
>CAXSEK010000398.1:0-3419 GCA_964235625.1 uncultured Acetobacteraceae bacterium | reverse complement strand
ACCGGCGATATCGGCCTGTTCCGCCTGCTGGGCGAGGGCGCGGTCAGTGCGGGGGTGCGGCGGATCGAGGCGGTGACCGGCCAGGCTGCGCTGGCATTGATCGGCGAGAGCGAGCGGCGGATCGAGGAGGTGGCGGGGCTGTTGAAGGCCAGCCCGGCCGACGTGGCCGTGCGGGTCACGACGCTGATCGAAGACCGCAGGCGACTGGAGAAGCAGGTCAGCGAGTTGCAGCGTAAGCTCGCCACCGGGTCTGGCGCGCCGGAGCTGGAGGAGATCAACGGCATCATGCTCGCCGCGCGCAACGTGGGCGAGGTGCCCGGCAAGGAGCTTCGCGGCCTGCTGGAGGCGATCGCCAAGCAGGCCGGCAGCGGCGTGGTGGCCGTGGTGTCGACGGCGGAGGGCAAGGCCAGCATCGCCGTCGGCGTGTCGGCGGAGCTGTCCAAGCGGGTGAGTGCGGTGGACCTGGTGCGCGCGGCGAGCCTGGCGGTGGGCGGCAAGGGCGGGGGCGGGCGGCCGGACATGGCGCAGGCTGGCGGCCCGGACGGCGACCGGGCAGATGACGCGCTGGAGGCGGTCCGGGGAGCGTTGCGGGATGCTTGAGGCACGCGTGACCCGGCTGCATCACTAGGACCCGAATCACTGCCCCGCCGCTTGACCGTGGATGGAGCCCGGAGTGTGTTTGCGCGAGCAAGCGCGTCTTCAGACGACTCCATCGCATCGAGGGCTAAGCGGATGATTCAATGGCCTCTGGCCTCCTCCAGATTGATTGCCCTGCTTGCGCTTCTCGTGGTGCCGGGGTGTGCTTCGGTGCTGACCAGCGGCACTCAGGAGGCAGCCGGCATTGCCGGGGCGGGGATCGCCAGCTCGCTCACCAGGAGTGCGACGGCGGCGACGGCGATCGGGCTGGGGGTGGCCGCAGGGGCGAATGCCGGTCTGCAGTACGAAGAGCGCGTCGTCCACCGCACCGAGCAGGACCGCATTGCCGAGGCTGCGGGGTCGATCGCACCGGGTGCCGTCGGGCCGTGGGCCGTGGTGCATGACGTGCCGATCGAGCCGGACGAGCATGGCCAGGTCGCGGTGATCCGCGCCGTCGGCGGCGCCGCGATCGAGTGCAAGGAGATCGTATTCTCGGTGGATACCGTGGCGGACCACGAGCCGAGGCGCGCCTTCTATACTGCCACGGTGTGCCATGACGGCGCGCGCTGGAAGTGGGCGTCCGCCGAGCCGGCCACGGAGCGGTGGGGATCGCTGCAGTGAGAGGGGCGGGCTTGCTGCTGGTGTTTGCCCTGGCGGGGTGCTCCTCGGCTGGCGGCATCATCGGCGTGGTGGTCGGCGCGGCGGCCGGTGGTGCCTCCGCCAACCCGGCGGTTGGCTTCGCGGTCGGCGTCGGCACGGCGGCCGTGTCCGACTATGCAATCAAACGTGTGTCGCGCTCGTGGCATGGAGGTGAGCAGGACGCGATTGCCGCCGCTGCGGCCGGGCTGGAGCCGGGTGCAATCGGGCCGTGGCGGGTCAAGCACAGCCTGCCGCTCGGCAACGAGCATGGCCAGCTGCAGGTGGTGCGTGCCATTCCCAACCGGCTCGCCCCCTGCAAGCAGGTGCTGTTCTCGGTCGAGGAGAAGGATACGCCCGCCGCGTGGTACTCTGTCGACATCTGCCAGCAGCAGAAGCAGTGGAAATGGGCGAGCGCCGAGCCGGCTGTCGAGCGCTGGGGCACCCTGCAGTAGACGCGGGGTGCATTCCGGCCCCGTTCACGGCATGGTAACTGCTGAACAGCAAGGTCGCCTCCGTATATGTCCGCCCTGCCTTCGTCCAGACCGACCAGCTGTCATGCTCGCCTTGGTGCGAGACAACCCGTCTGCCCAGGGCGTGCCGGCCGGGGCGCGTGGGATGGTCGCATCGCTGCCTCCGGCCGAGGCCATGGGATGATCCGCGCCGCGCTTGCCGCCGCGATCCTTGTGGCCGGCTCGACCGGTGCCGAGGCCGAACAGCTTAGGGTGCAGATCGGCCGTATCGGCGAGGTTGTCGCGCCGGAGGCGGGCCCGGCCGAGCCGCCGCGGCCGGGAAACGTCGCAGGCACCACGCCGGTGCTCGACCCCAAGTTCCTGCATCTCGGGTCGGAGATCGATGGCGCGCCGTGCCGCCAGTTCGGGCTCGAGTTCCGCGCCCTCAACCTGCCGCCAGGTGCCGCGGCGACGGTGCTGGTGCAGTTGAGCCATCCGCTATGGACCCGGCCGGACGGACAGAGCGGCACGACGGAGTCCAACCTCAGCACCGTGACGTCGGACCGGTGGACCTACGTGGGCTACACGTTGGAGGAGGAGTGGTCGCTGGTGCCGGGCCCGTGGAGCTTCACGATCAGCCAGGGGCCGCGGGTGTTGGCGACGACGAGCTTCAATGTGGCGGTGGAGCCGGGGCAGGTCGTGCCGAAGGACGGGTGCTCCGCGCCGACGTCTTAGTGGTTACGCCTGGTGGGTCGCGAACAGCCGGGCTTGGCCACCAGGTGCGTTGTGGTGGGCTGAAGCCCACCTACGACGGTTGGGTTAGAAGCCTTCGCGCTCTAGGCGCTTGCGCTCCATCTTGCGGGCGCGGCGGACGGCCTCGGCGGCCTCACGGGCGCGGCGCTCGGATGGCTTCTCGAAATGGCGGCGCAGTTTCATCTCGCGGAAGATGCCTTCACGCTGCATCTTCTTCTTCAGCGCCTTGAGCGCCTGATCGACGTTGTTGTCACGAACCAGAACCTGCACTCGACGCCTTCTCCTGTCGCTGCACCGTCCGGACGGCGCGATAAAGGGGTACCACCCGGCACGACGCCGGTGGAGAGGCGCGCTATAGCATGGGCCGGCGCTCTCGCCAAAGCCTTTCGCAATCCCAATCTGGTGTGCCATGGCCATCCTGAAAATCGCCCGCATGGGCCATCCCGTCCTGTTGCAGCGTGCCGAGCCGGTGGCGGACCCGGGTGCGGCCGAGATCCGGCGCCTCGTGGCCGACATGATGGAGACGATGGAGGACGCACCCGGCGCCGGGCTGGCGGCGCCCCAGGTGCACGTGCCGCTCCGGTTGTTCGTCTTCCGGGTCATGCCCAACCGCGCCAGCGATGCGCCGGGTGACACGCAGGTCGGCAACACGGTGGTGATCAACCCGACCGTGGAGCCGCTCGGCGAGGAGCGCGTGATGGGCTGGGAGGGCTGCCTCTCCATTCCCGGCCTGCGTGCCGCTGTGCCGCGCTGGGCGCGAGTGCGCTACGCGGGCGTCGATTGCGACGGCAATCCGGTCGGGGGGGACGTCGGCGGTTTCCACGCCATGGTCGTGCAGCATGAGTTCGACCACCTGGACGGGATCCTGTATCCGATGCGCCTGACCGATTTCAGCCGGTTCGGGTTCACCGAAGATCTCGCCAAGGCGGGCCTTTGAGTCCG
>CAXSEK010000397.1:0-3432 GCA_964235625.1 uncultured Acetobacteraceae bacterium | reverse complement strand
CCTGCCCGTACAACGTGTCGAACACGGCGTAGCCGTGGTTGCGGGTCACGTAGACGGAGGTCCAGACCGGGTCGAGCGCAGTTACGTCCGCCTGAGGAATGAAGCGGAGCACGCGGGCGGTTTCGGCCCGCACGATGGCAGGCGCCGCCAGCGCTCCCGCTGCCATCTGGATTAGGGCGCGCCGTCTCACTGCCATGTCGAACCCGCTGCGGTCATGCCGGAACTATGCCCGTGATCCATGAATAAATCGAGAAGGCAGACGCCTTTCAGGACGTCCGGACTGTGGTTTCGCAAGCAGCCTTGGCTGACAAAGCCCACACGATCCCGTAAGGGCGCCTCATGCGCATCCTGACCCGTTTGTTCCCGCTCTGGGCGGTGGTGTTCGCCCTGGCGGCCTATCTCGCCCCGGCGCGCTTCACCCCCGTCGTCCCCTACGTGACATACCTGCTGGCGCTGATCATGTTCGCCGCCGGGGTCACGTTGCGGGTGAGTGATTTCCGGCGCGTCATCACGCGGCCGGGCCCGGTGCTGGCGGGATTGGGCTTGCACTACCTGATCATGCCGCTCGCCGCCTGGGGGATCGCCCACATCCTGGGAATGCCGCCTGAATTGGCCGCCGGGATGATCCTGGTCGGCAGCGTCGCAAGCGGCACGTCCTCGACCGTCATGGTGTTCCTGTCGGGCGGGGATGTGGCGCTGTCTGTAACGATCAGCGCGCTGTCGACGCTGGTGGGCGTGATTGCGACGCCCCTCCTGACCCGGCTCTACGTCTCGGCAGGAATCACCGTCGACGTTTGGGGGTTGCTGACCAGCATCGTCCAAGTGGTGGCCGTCCCCGTCCTGTTGGGCCTGGTGGTCAACCATCTGGCCCACCGGCTGGTGCGGACGGTCATGCCCGTGCTGCCGCTGGTTTCCATGGTGGCGATCCTGTTGATTATCGCCGCCGTTGTCGGCGCCACCCAGCCGGCCATCGCGGCGGTCGGGCCGCTGGTTGCAGTGGGCGTGGTGCTGCACAACGGCATCGGGCTGTTGGGCGGTTATTGGGGCGGCCGCTTGCTAGGCTTCGACGAAAGCGTGTGCCGCACCCTGGCCTTGGAAGTCGGCATGCAGAACTCCGGCCTGGCCGCGACGCTCGGTAAGCTGTACTTCGGCCCCCTGGCGGCGTTGCCGGGTGCCTTATTCTCGGTCTGGCACAATCTTTCGGGTTCTCTGCTGGCAGGCTGGTGGGCCGCCCGGCCTGCTGCCAGCTCGGTGCCTCGCCGCGAGGCAGTACGGTCCTGAGTGTTTGTCCATACCCATTCAATGACGGGTCAAACTGGTTGTGACCGTTATTGTGAAAACACTCGTACCGACGTGCATTGATCTGGACTTTTCGGTGGGCTGAAGCACACCCTACTTTTACTGAACCAGTTCGGCATCACGGGTGCGCTAACTACTTCAAGGGTGCTACGGCCACTCCGGGCGCGAGCTGGATAATGACCGGAGCTTGGCCTTGCGGGGGCATCTGGCCCAGCTTGAATCCCAGCGCGCCAGCCAAGGCGGCAACCACACCGATAAGGATGCCAATGTTGCGGGGCGTCTCCCAGAATGCCTGCTTCGTCTTCAACCCCAGATCTGCCCGCATCACAGCCATCCTCAATTCCCATTCCTCGTCGGCCGGTAACGACACCATCACCCTCCTCGGCTAGTTTGCCATCTCTCATCTTAACGAGAGGTGTCCGGTGCAAGCGAGTTGCACGCCGCTAAAGGAACGACACCGGGTCCACGTCCACGTCCACCCGAACCCCACGCCCCACCTTCACCTGCGCCAGCCACGCCCGCAGCAGTGGCTGCACCGCCACGTCCCGCCGGGCCTTCAGCAGCAGCCGCCGCCGGTGCCGCCCGCGCAGGATCGCCAGCGGCGCCGGCGCCGGGCCGAGCACCGTGACCCCCTCCGCCCGGGGTGCCGCGCGGCCCAGGTCGCGGGCGGCCTCGTCGGCGGATTGCGCGTCGTCGGCGGAGACAATCAGGGCGGCGAGGCGGCCATGCGGGGGCCAGCCGCCGGGGCGCCGCGCCGCACTCTCCTGCGCCATGAACGCGCGCAGATCGCCGCCGACCAGCGCCTGCATCACCGGGTGCTCGGGGCTGAACGTCTGCAGCTTCACGTGGCCCGGCGCCTCCGCCCGCCCGGCGCGGCCGCTCACCTGGTGCAGCAGCTGCACCGTCCGCTCCGCCGCGCGCAAATCGCCGCCGGCTAGGCCGAGATCGGCATCCACCACCCCCACCAGCGTCAAATGGGGGAAGTGCCAGCCCTTGGCCACGATCTGGGTGCCGATGATCAGGTCCACCTCCCGCGCCGCGATCGCCCGGGCGGCGTTCGCGGCGGCATTGGGGCCGGGCATGGTGTCGCTCGCCATCACCAGCACGCGGGCGTCCGGGAACAGCGCCGCCGCTTCTTCGGTGATCCGCTCCACGCCGGGCCCGATCGGCACCAGGCTGTCGGCGGTGGCACAGACCGGGCAGGCGGGCGGGATCGGCTCGGTGTGGCCGCAATGGTGGCAGGCGAGTTGCCGCCGGGCCCGGTGCTCCACCAGCCAGGCGGTGCAGTTGGGGCACTGGATGCGGTGCCCGCAGCTGCGGCACAGCGTCAGCGGCGCATAGCCCCGGCGGTTGAGGAACAGCATCGCCTGTTCCCCCCGCGCCATCGTCGCGCGCACCGCCTCCACCAATACATCGGACAGGAACCGCCCGCGCGGCGGCGGGTGCTCGCGCAGGTCCAGCGTCTCGACCTTGGGCAGCGTGGCGCCGCCATGCCTCGCGTCCAGCGTCAGGTGGCGGTAGCGGCCCGCCTCCACATTGGCCAGCGTCTCCAGGCTGGGGGTCGCGGACACCAGCACCGCCGGCGCCGCGGACAGGCGGGCGCGCACCACCGCCATGTCGCGGGCGTGGTACACCACGCCCTCCTCCTGCTTGAACGCCGTCTCGTGCTCCTCGTCCACCACGATCAGGCCGAGGTCCGGGAACGGCAGGAACAGCGCCGAGCGCGCGCCCACCACCACCGCGGCACCTCCCTCGGCCACCGCCCGCCAGGTCAGCCGCCGCGTGCGGGACGCCAGGTCCGAGTGCCAGACGGCGGGCGCCGTGCCGAACCGGGCGGTGAACCGCTCCAGCCATTGGGAGGACAGCGCGATCTCCGGCAGCAGCACCAGCGCCTGCCGCCCAGCGGCGACGCATTCGGCCACTGCCTCCAGGTACACCTCGGTCTTGCCCGACCCGGTCACGCCGTCCAGCACGCTGACCGAGAACGCGGCGGCCGCCACGGCCCCCCGCAGGGCGGCAGCGGCCTCGGCCTGCGCGGGGGAGAGCGCCGGGCCGGAATGCAGCGGGTCGGGCATGGCGAAGGGTGGGGCGGATGGCAGGATGGTGGGAAGCAGCAGCCCCGCCCCTGCCATG
>CAXSEK010000396.1:0-3432 GCA_964235625.1 uncultured Acetobacteraceae bacterium | reverse complement strand
GATCCGGCCCGCCTGGGCGCCGGCGGCGTTCACCACCTGCCCAGCGCGGAACGTGCCCGCTTGCGTGGTGACCTGCCAGCCCGGGCGGCTGGGTTTCAGGCCGGTGATGTCCACACCCGGCGCGACCCGTACGCCGGCGCGGCGCGCCAGCGCCAGCAGGGCCGCCGTGCCGCGGAGCGGGTCACCCTGGCCTTCGAGCGGACAGAACGCCGCACCGGCGAAGCCCGTGCCCAGCTCCGGAGCGAGCTGCGCCAGGTCCGCCGGACCGATCACCTCGGACGGGATGGACCGGCTGCGCTCGAACGCCGCCTTGGACCGTAGCAGCGCCAAATCGGACTCGCTCCCGGCGAGGATCAGCCCTCCCTCGATGCGGATGCCCAGGCTCTCGTTGGCGTCCCGGGCAATGTCCTGCCACAGGCGCACACTGGCCGGGCCAAGCGGCAGCGCGTCGGCCATCGGCCCGCCCGACCCGGCGGCGTAGACGTAGGGCACGAGCTGGATGTGCAGGCTGCCGGCATTGGCGGTGCTGGCTGCCAGGCCGGGCTCGCCCCGGTCGGCCAGCAGCACGTCGCGGTCTTCGCGGGCCAGGAACAGGGCGCAGGCCAGGCCGACGATGCCGCCGCCGATGACCAGGATCTCGGCATCGCCGGGCCGGGTGGCCGGGGCCGTGGTCAGCCATCGTGTGGGCGGCGGCAGGGCGACGGCGGCGTCGGCCGGTTCCGGGTGGTCGGCCATGATGGCGTCCGCGCGCACGGGACGCACCGGGAGGCGCGGTGCCGCGAAATCCGCGTCCGTGGCGGCACCGCAAAAGCGCGCGATCGCGGCGGCGCAGAACCGCCCGGCGCAGTGCCCCATGCCGGCCCGCGTCGCCCGCTTCACGGCGGCGAGGGAGGTGGTGCCGCTCAGCCGGATCCGCCCGGCCGTGACGCCCTCGCACGGGCAGACGACCGTGTCATCCGGCAATTCGGCCAGTCCCGGCGGGTCGAATAGCTTCGATGCCGCGGACTCCCGCGCGGCGCGGCGCGGCGGCGTGCGCAACCCGAGGCTAGCGGCGGCGGCGTGCCCGGCACGGATCCCCTGCGAGCGGGACGAGGCGACGAACAGTGCCGGCAGGCTGGCGCGGCCGTCCGCGTCCACGATCGTCTCGAGGATGCCGCCGGCGACGCGGTGCGCCGCACCCAGGGCGCGGGCCAGCCCCGTTTCGGCCACCATGCCCCAATGCAGCACGCAGGACGCGGCCTCGATCCGCCATTCGCCCTCCGGCCCCGCGGCAAGCAGCGCCGTGACGTGGTCCGGCCCCTCCACCGAGACGGGCCGCGCGCCCGCCCAGACCGGCACGCCCTTGCGCCGCAGGAAGGCCGGTGTGGGCAAATGCGACGCGATGACGATCCCGGCCACCGGCACGCGGTGGCGCAGCAGGACGGCTGCCGCGTCGAACAACATCGGGCCGTCGCCCGCCAGCACGACGGGCCCGGCGGGCCGGATGCCGCGGCGGAGCCCGTTCAGCATCTCGTCCACGCCACCGCAGCCGGGCAGGGTCCAACCGAGCAAGGGCACCGTGGCCGGGTACATCCCGGGCACCAGCACCAGGCGGCGCGGCCGGATCAAGAAGCGGGTGCCGTCTCCCACGGCCGCGACCTCCGGCCCGGCGAACACGCCCCAGACCGTGGCCGGCAGCAGGGTCACGCCGGCAGAGGCGGCCCTGAAGCGGAGGCGCCCGGCGGCTGCGCCAACCAGGACGGTTGCGGCGCCCGCGCGTGCGGCGGCGAGTGCGGCGGCCAGCGCCGGGTCACCCGGACCGGCCACCAGCACGTCCGGCGCCAGGATCGTTTCCGCGACACTCATCGCCGAAATCATTGCACGCCGGGCCTCTGCCGGCCATAGGGTCGGCGCCATGGCCGAGCCGTTCCGTGGTGCTTACACCGTCCTGGTCACGCCGTTCACCGCCGATGGCGACACGGTCGACCTGGCTGCGCTGCAGCGCCCGGTCGCCTTCCAGGTCACGGAGGGGATCGACGGGCTGATCCCGCTCGGCTCGACGGGTGAGTTCCTTTCCGTCAGCCGGGACGAGCCGATCGCCGTCACCGAGACGGTGGTCCGCGCCACGGCGGGCCGGGTGCCGACGCCGGCGCGGCCGGCCCGGCGGCGGACGCTGCCTTCGTGGACTATGCCGACCGCATCTGCGCGCAGCTGCGGTCGGCGGGCCCGCTGGACGGTGTGTTGCTCGCGCTGCACGGCGCCCTGGTCACGCCCACGCGGCTGGACCCGGACCGGGAGATGGCGGAGCGGGTGCGCGCCGTGGTCGGGTGCGACGGGCCGGTTTCCGCGGCGCTGGATTACCACGGCAATATCGACGCCCACCTGCTGGAGCTGGTGGACACGGCGTTCGGCTATCACTACTCACCCCACACCGATATCGCCGCCACGGGTGGACGCGCGGCCAACTGCCTGATCCGCATGATGCACGATGGCGTGCGGCCCTTCATGGCCTTGGCCAAACCGGGCGTGATGGTCCCCAGCATCTTCAGCGCTACCGGGCTGGCCCCGCTATCCGACATCGTGCGGGCCTCGGTCGACATGGCCCGGCCGGCGCCCGGTTTCCTCGACGTAAGCGTGTTCGCCGGCTTCTCTTACGCCGACGTGCCGAATTGCGGCTTTTCCGTCCTCGCCGTGGCTGACGACCCGGCGGAGGCCCGCCAAGTGGCGGACGGACTCTCGCATAGGATCTTCTCCGAGAGAGAGAGGCTGCTGCACCGGGACCTGGTGCTGGACATGGCAACGGGCGTCGACCACGCTGTTGCGCGCGCTGCCCGGAAGCCAGGGCGGCCGGTGGTGCTGCTGGAGCACGCCGACCGGTGCATGGCGGCCGTGCTGGATGTCCAAGGATTGATGGTTAGCCTGGTAAGCCGTCCGACCTTGACGGTTGACGAAGACCCCTTCGTCCAGTTCGGCATGCGAGCCCAGGACTTCGGCATCGTCGTGCTGCAATCCAAGACCCGTCGACACCCCGGATGGGGGACCAGCAGATCTCACGACCCTTCCCGTGGACTGCTGAACCGGCTCTCATGCCGGATGTAATCGTTCCCATTCGGCACGTCTTGCCAGACGGACCACGGCCCGGGAGAGCTAGAGGTGGTCGCTTGGTCCAGGGGTGCCCAAGAAACCGATTCCACCTATCGGTCGATGCTGATTGAGACTAAATACCTGACGCAATGGTGGATCGCATGAGCGTCGAACAGATGACGCCACAGACTGCCGACTCGATAAGGTTGTGAGGACAAGACGACTAATTACGCTTGCTCGCCATTTGAAATCTACGAGTAACGACCAAACTGTAAGTCGTCACTCGATTTACATATTGTTAAGCGAACACAAATGAAAGTTTGTGTCAAGAAGTGCAAGGACATACCATGATAGGCAGCAACGACCCTG
>CAXSEK010000395.1:0-3458 GCA_964235625.1 uncultured Acetobacteraceae bacterium | reverse complement strand
CCCGCCGAGTCCACCAGCAGCGTCTCGGTCGCACCGCACACGCCGGTGCGCCGCAGCTTGCTGTTCACGAGCAGCGCGCAGGCCATCGAGTGGTCGGCCGCAGCGTGCACGAACAGGTGGTTCATCCCCTCCGCATGCGCCAGCACGGGCACCCGCGCCTCAAGCTGCACGCGCTCGACCAGGGATTTGCCACCACGCGGGATGATCAGGTCGATCAGCCCCGCCCCGGCCAGCAGGGCCGCGACATGCGCCCGGTCCGCATCGGGCGCCATCTGCACGCAGGCGGCGGGCAGCCCGGCGGCCACGATCCCGTCCACCAGGGCGGCGTGGATAGCCCGCGCGCTGTGCAGGCTCTCGGACCCACCGCGCAGGATCACGGCGTTACCCGACTTAAGGCACAGCCCCGCGGCATCCGCCCCCACGTTGGGCCGGCTCTCGTAAATCATGCCGATCACCCCGATCGGCATGGCGATGCGCCGGAACCGCAGCCCGTTCGGCCGGTCCCACTCGGCCAGCGTCCGGGCGAGCGGGTCGGGCAGGGCGGCCACCTCCTCCAACCCGGCCGCCATCGCCTCGACCCGGTCCGGTGTCAGCGTCAGCCGGTCCCGGAAAGCGGGCGTCGCCTGGCTGGCTCGCAGATCTGCCTCGTTCGCGGCCAGGATCGCGGGTGCGCTGGCCCGCAGCCGCGCCGCGGCGGCCAGCAGGGCGGCGTTGCGCGCCTCGCCCGTGGATTGCGCGAGGACCGCCGAGGCAGCCCTCGCAGCAGGGCCGGCCGCTTGCAGCCAGGTAGAAACGTGAGTGGTCTCGGCAGTCATGCATGGTCCTGGCGGTGAGCGTGGTGCAGCGCTAAGCTTTAGGCTATGCCGGACCTTCCTGAAATCCATGATGTACTGACCGGCGATTTCGAGCCAACCGATCCCGCGCAAGTCGAGCGGAAGCGCGCCATGCTTGCGGAAGCAGTCGCGCAGTCTGAGCGAGGCGAGTTTTTCGACATCGTCGAGGCTTGGCTGGATGCACTTGAAACCGATCCGACCGCCAAGCTTCCGCCATATTCGCGCCTAAGCTGAGTTTTGCGCGTCTTAGGCCCCGGTCAGGACGACTCCACCGGCTAACGAAGTTGGAACCCCAACCCCACCAGCACCTCCCGCAGCCGGTCCCGCCCGGCGAGTGCGCTGACCCGGCCCATGCGTGACCATACCCGCTCCGTCCAGCTATAGCGGGACCGCTCCGCCTTTCCGCTGAATGCCTCCAGCGCGCGGTCGTAGGCCGCGACACCCTCCGCCTCGGCCTGCATGCCATACCGCTCGTGGTGCAGCACGACGGATTGCGGCAGCCGCGGCTTGACCATCGCCGGGTCTCTCTCGTCGGCATACCCGACGCACAGCCCGAACACGCCCGCAGCCCCCGGCGGCAGGCCAAGCAGCGCCGCCACCCGCGCCATGTCATTGCGCAGCGCGCCGATATAGACCGTGGCCAGGCCCATGCTCTCGGCCGCGACGATCGCGTTCTGCGAGGCGATCGCCGCATCAAGGGCCGCAACCAGGAACGTCTCCAAGTAGGGCAGTCCCTCCAGCGTGCGGCCTGTCGCCTCGCCCAGCCGTTCCATCCGCGACAGGTCGGCGACCCAGACCAGGAACAGCGGGCATTGCTCGATGTGCTTCTGCCCGCCGGCCACCTGCGCCAGCGCAGCCTTGGTCACCGGGTTGTTCACGGCCACGACGGACCAAGTCTGCATGTTGGACGACGTCGCCGCCGACTGCGCCGCCGCCACCAGCGTCTCCAGAGTGCCCGGCGGTACTGTGTCCGGCTTGTAGGCCCGCACCGAGCGGTGCTGCATCAAGCTGGCGATCACCTCGTTCCACGGCCCGGCGGGCAAGGGCGCCGTGGCGGCACCGTAACGGGTGAGCAGGGCGGCGGAGCGGGCTGGCATGTCTTGCATTCGGTCGGTCCCGGGATGTGCAGCGCATGGAGAGTGGAACAGTTGGCGCAGCGGTGGAAGACAGCCCGCCCTCCAACGAACATCTCAGCCCAGCAGCACCAAGTCATCCCGGTGGATCGCCTCGTCCCGCCCCCGCCAGCCCAGCAGCGCCTCGATCTCCTCCGACCGGTGCCCGGCGATTCGTCGCATGTCTTCGGCCGAATACGCCGACAACCCGCGCGCCAATGTGGCGCCGTCCAGGTCGTGCACCTCCACCGGGTCCCCCCGGTCGAACGACCCCACGATGTCCCGCACCCCCGCCGGCAGCAGCGAGCGTCCCGCCACCAGCGCCCGCGCAGCCCCCGGGTCCACCGTGACCGTGCCCAGTGGCTGCAAGCTGCCGGCGATCCAGCGCTTGCGGGCGGAGCGGCCCTCGGGGGCGGCCAGGAACCAGGTGCAGCGCGCACCGCCCACCACCGCCCCGATCGGGTTCGGCACGCTGCCCAGCGCGATCCCCATCGTGCAGCCGGATTGGGTCGCGATCCGGGCCGCAACCAGCTTCGTCCGCATGCCACCGGACGAGTAGCCCGGCGGCGGCTCGCCCCCCATCGCCTCGATCTCGGGCGTGATCTGCGGCACCTCGGCGATATGCTGCGCCGCCGGGTCTACCCTTGGGTCGGCGGTGTAAAGCCCGTCGATATCAGACAGCAGCAGCAGCCGGTCCGCGCCCACCATCTCCGCCACCCGCGCGGCCAGCCGGTCGTTGTCGCCGAACCGGATTTCGGCGGTGGCAACGCTGTCGTTCTCGTTGATCACCGGCACGCAGCCCAGGCCCAGCAGGGTGGTCAGCGTCGCGCGCGCATTGAGGTAGCGCCGGCGGTCCTCGGTATCCTCCAGCGTCAGAAGCAGCTGCGCCGCGGTCATCCCCTTTTCGGACAGCGCAGCCGCCCAGGCTTGCGCCAGCTGGATCTGGCCCACAGCGGCTGCAGCCTGCTTCTCCTCCAGCCGCAACCGGCGCTGCGTGAGCCCCAGGGTGCGCCGGGCCAGCGCGATCGCCCCCGAGGACACCAGGATCACGGCCGTCCCCCGCGCCCGCGCCGCTGCCACGTCCTCCGCCACGCTCTGCAGCCACGCCGTGCGCGGGGAAGCGCCATCCACCACCAGCGCGCTGCCAATCTTGACGACCAGCAACCGCGCGCTGGCCAGCGTCACGCCGGGACCCGGTCGGCGTGCACCGTGTCCATCAGGCGCCGCAGCAGCTCCGGCACTCCTGCCCCCGTCACCCCCGAGAGCAGCCCCACCGCTTGGCCGGACGCCTTTGCCAGCGCGGCCCGCCGGGCGGACGTCTCGCGCGGGCTCATCGCATCGGACTTGTTCAGCACCAGCAGTTCCGGCTTTTCCGCCAGCCCGCCGCCATACGCCTCCAGCTCCTCGCGCACCGTGCGCCACGCTTGCACCACATTGCCCGCCGCGCCATCCACCAGATGCAGCAGCACGGCGCAGCGCTCGACATGGCCGAGGAAGCGGTCGCCCAGCCCGG
>CAXSEK010000394.1:0-3459 GCA_964235625.1 uncultured Acetobacteraceae bacterium | reverse complement strand
GGTCAGGCTCGGCCGCCAGCACGTCGCCGGTCCCGAGATCCAGTACCAGCCCGGGCGAGGCAGCCCGTGCCGCCGCGGCTGCGCCGGGGTTCAGGTCGATGCCGCGCAACGCCACCGTCCGGCCGCGACGCCGGGCCCACCTCGCCACCGCGCGCAGCATGTCGCCGTGTCCGAACGCCACGTCGTAGACCGTGACCGCGTCGCCCGGAGCCCGGCGGCGCATCGCGCGGTCCAGCCAGGCCAGGGTCGGGCGCCGGGCCAGGGTGGCGGTGTTGACCTGCGCCAGGTCCCGCAGGCAACGCGCGTAATCCGCCGCGTCCGTGCAGTCCGTGTCCATCAGCTCGGCCGCAACGCTGCGGCCCTCAAGCTTCATGCGCGGCGGAACCGGAACGTCTCGGCGCACAGCCCCGGGCCGAACGCCATCGCCAGCCCGTTCTGCGGGCCGGAGGAGCCGCGCATCATCCGGTCCAGCACGAACAGGATCGTGGCGGAGGACATGTTGCCGAACTCCCGCAGCACGTCCCGTGACCAGCCGAGTGCGCCACCGCCCAGGCGCAGGCCGTGCTCCACCCCGTCCAGCACGGTGCGGCCACCGCCATGCACGGCCCACAGGTCGATTTGCTGCGTCGCCTGGCCGCGGAGAAGCCCGCCATCGTCCTCCCGCTCCAGCTCCCCCCGCAGTGCGGTCGCGATCCGGCCGGGCACCTTGCCTGACAGCCGCATGTCGAAGCCCTGGTCGCCGATCCGCCAGGTGATCAGGTCCGCCGAATCCGGCAGCGTGCTGGACCGGAAGTCGATCATGCCGAACCCCTCCGGCTTCGCCGTCACCAGCGCGGCGGTCGCACCATCGGCGAACAGCATGAAACTCAGCACCGTCTGCAGGTTCGGCGTCTCCTGCAGATGCAAGGTGCAGAGCTCGAGGTTCAGCACCAGCACGCGCGCCGCCGGGTCGGAGCGGACGATGTGGAACGCCGTGCGCAGTGCGCTCACCCCGGCGTAGCAGCCCATGAAGCCCACCAGCGTGCGCTCGATGCTGGCCGCCATGCCGAGCCGCTCGGCGATGATCTGGTCCAGGCCGGGTGCCGTGAACCCGGTGCAGGACGCGACCACGATGTGGGTGAACCCGCCCGGCGCCTCCCCCAACGCCGCCACCGCCGCCAGCGCCAGCTCGGTGGCATGGCGCTCGTAGCGCTGCATGCGCGCGCCTGTGGTAGGGAAGCGCCCCTGGTTGTAGAAGCCGCCGGCGTCGATCCGGTCCGCACCTGGCACAGCCGACTGCAGCACGGAGTAGCGGTGGTCGATGCCGGACCGCTCGGCCATGCGGTCGAACACGGCGCGAGTCCTCTCGTCCGGCAGCAGGGTGCGGGCCCAGGTGACGAACGGGGCGTGCACGTCATGCGCCGGGACCGCGGTGCCGATCCGGTTGATGTGCGGGACGGTCATGCCTGGCGCACCACCAACACCGCGTTCAGCCCACCGAACGCGAACGCGTTGGACATGGCGACCCGCGTTTCCGCCCGGCGCGCCTCGTTCGGCACGCAATCCACGTCGCAGTCCGGGTCCGCCCCGGTGAACCCGGCGGTCGGCGGCAGCACGCCCTCGCGCAGCGCCATCGCCGTCGCGATCAGCTCCAGCGCGCCGCCCGCAGTCATGCAATGCCCGATCATGGATTTGGTCGAGGACACCGGGATCCGGTCCAGCCCCCGCCCGAACACCTTGCGAAGGGCGGCCGTCTCCGTCTTGTCGTTCAGCCGCGTGCCGGTGCCGTGGGCGTTCACGTAATCCACTTCCTCCGGCGCGCAGCCGGCGTCCTTCAGCGCGGCGCGCATCGCCCGGGCGGCACCGCCGGCGTCCGGGGCGGTAATGTCCGCCCCGTCCGCGCTCATGCCGAACCCGGCCACCTCCATCAGCGCCACCGCGCCGCGTGCTTCGGCATGGCCCGCCTCCTCCAGCACCAGCACCCCCGCGCCCTCGCCGATCGTCAGCCCGTCGCGGTCGCGTGAGAACGGCCGGCAGCCACCGGGGCTGAGCACCCGCAGCGCCTCCCACCCCTTCATGAACCCGACCACGATGGAGGCATCGCTGCCCCCGGATACCGCGATATCCACCATTCCGGAGCGGATCATGTGTGCCGCTTGCCCGATGGCGTGGTTGGACGAGGCGCAAGCCGACGCGATCGCATAACACGGTCCCCTTGTGCCGAACTCGATCGAGACATGGCTCGCCGCCGCGTTCGGCATAATACGCGGCACGGTGAACGGATGCACCCGGGGCGCGTTCCGCCCGTATAGTTGAAAGTACGAGGCATCGAACGTCTCCTGTCCGATCCCCGCGCCCAGGATCACGGCGGCCTCCGTCAGTTCGTCACGGCCTAGCCCCGCCTGCGCCATCGCCTGCCGCGCCGCGATCACCGCCAGCTGGGCACTGCGGTCCATCATCTGCAGGCGCTTGGCGGTGAGGTGTTCCGCCACGTCCAGCCCGCGTATTTCAGCCGCGACGCGTGCGCTCAGCCGTTCGGTCGGGATGTTGGAGATCGGCCCGATGCCCACCCGGCCCTCCCGCAACGAGGCGAAGAACGCGGGGACGTCATACCCCGTGGCGCAGACCGCGCCCATGCCCGTCACCACGGCCCGGCGAAGCGGCGCGCGCCCATAACCGCTCAAGCGGCTTTGCCGGCCGCGTCGATCGCCGTCACGACATGGCGCACCAGGTCGCCCACGGTGGTGAACTCGGCCCCGTCCTGCTCGACCGCCACGGGGATTTCCACGTTGAAGTGGCTCTCGATCGCGAAGATTGCCTGCACCATGTCCAACGAGGCGATGTCCAGCGCCGAAATGCTGGCAGCGGGTGTCAGCCGGCCGCGCTCGATCGCGGTTTCCTTGGCCACGATGTCCAGGATCTGGAGAGTCCGGGGGTCGTCTGCTGGCCATTGGGCCGACGTGTCAGTGGTCAAGAAAGTGCCTCCCTTGGCCTCAGCACAGATGGCCTCGCCGCCCATACCGGCAATGGATGGCTATTTCCACCGCGGGGGAACCCGCGCCGGGCATTCCTGTTTGTGGCGTTACCAACTCAGGAGATGCAGCGATGGATGAGAACCGGGTCGAGGGCACCGCCAAGGACATTGGCGGCAACATCAAGAGCACCGTCGGCGACCTCACGGGCGACACCAAGACGCAGGCTTCGGGCGCGGTGGACCAAGTCGTTGGCACGGCCCAGCAGGCCTATGGCAAGCTGAAGGACAGCGCCGGCGGGGCTGGCAGCGCGATGGTCGACCAGCTGGACGAAGTCGGCGCATTCCTCGGCGATACCGTGGCGGAGCGTCCGCTTGTATCCCTCCTGGTAGCTGGTGCCGTGGGTTACGTGCTCGCGATGCTGATGCGCCGTTAGACGTTGACCTGATCGGGGCCGGGCGACGATAGAGCCCGGCCTCTCTTGCACGGCGCGGCCCATGATGGCTCA
>CAXSEK010000393.1:0-3464 GCA_964235625.1 uncultured Acetobacteraceae bacterium | reverse complement strand
CGTTGATTATGCGCGAGATCCACACGCGCTACGGCCGGGAGAACATCGGCTTCCTCTGGATCATCGGCGAGCCGATCCTGTTCTGCGCCGGCGTGGCTGTCCTCTGGACGGCGATACGGCCGGCGCATGAGCACGGCCTCCCCGTCACGGCGTTCGTGATCACGGGCTACGTTCCGCTGACGATGTGGCGGCATTGCATCTCACGAGCGGTCAAAGCGTTTGAATCGAATGGCAGCCTGCTGTTCCACCGCCAGGTCAGCCCGCTCGACATCATCACGTCACGCTGCGTGATGGAGGTGCTTGGCTCGTTGATGGCAGGAGGTATCGTCCTTCTGGGCGCCGTCCTGATGGGGTTCATGAAACTGCCGGCCAACCTGCCGCTTCTGTATCTCGGCCTCGGCTTCCACATCGTGTTCTGCTACGCCTGCGCCCTGCTGGTCTCGGCGCTGAGCGAGTATTCGGACATCGTGGAGAAATCGATCTCCGTCGTGATGTATTTGTCGATCCCGTTCTCAGGCGCCTTCACCATGGTGGATTGGGTGCCGAAGCAGTTCCAATACATCCTGCTCTGGTCGCCCAGTGTGCAGAACCTGGAGATCATCCGCGGCGGCCAGTTCGGCACTGCCGTGCATCCGATCTACAGTCTGTACTACGACATCTGGGTGACGGCGCTGATGCTGTTGGTCGGCCTGTCGCTCACCTTACGGGTCCGCTCCCGCATCCTGGTCCAGTGATCCGCTGCATCGACCTGGTCAAGGATTATCGGATACACAGGGGCGTTCGGCGGGTGCTGGATCACATCAACCTGGACGTCCAACCTGGGCAGAAGCTCGGTATCCTGGGGCGCAACGGGGCGGGTAAATCCACCTTGATCAAGCTCATCGGTGGCGTGGAGACACCGACCTCCGGCCGGATCGAGCGCACCATGTCCGTCTCGTGGCCGCTCGCGTTCAGCGGCGCGTTCCAGGGCAGCCTGAGCGGGCTGGACAATCTGCGGTTCATCTGCCGCATCTACGGGCTGGACTACGACACGACCCGGCGCTTCGTGGACGACTTCGCCGAGCTTGGCGACCAACTCCGCGAGCCGGTGAAGACCTACTCCTCCGGCATGCGCGCGCGGCTCGCCTTCTCCCTCTCCATCGCGATCGAGTTCGAGTGCTACCTGATCGACGAGGTGATCATGGTTGGGGACGCGCGGTTCTATGAACGCTGCAAGACGGAGCTGTTCACCAAGCGGGGGGACCGGGCGCTGATCCTTGTGTCGCACGACATGAACTTCATCCGCGACGTGTGCGACACCGCCGGCGTCATCCACGACCGGGTGCTGACCATGTGCCAATCGGTGCCGGAGGCGATCGAGTTTTATCACGCATTGTAGCGTGGACGGCATCCAGGTGTGCGTCGACGGCCATTTTTCCGGACGACTGGGCGGCACGGGGATCTCGACCTACGCCGCGGAGCTTGCGGCCGCCGTGCCCCGGGCCGGGTTCGGGTTGCAGCTGTTGGCCGCGGGAGATGCCGCACCCACGCGGGCGCTGCGGTGGGTGCAGGCGGCGACCCATCTCGGCGCGTATCATGCCCCGGTCGGTCCAGCCGGGATCCGCCATGTCGGGGACGCGTTCCGCCTCGCCCAGGTGCACCTGGATGTGAGGCGGCGCTTCCTGCCCTTGGCGGACCGGGCAGCTCCGCCGGCGCTGATGCACTGGGCGTATCCGGTGCCGCTGCGCTTCCACGGCGTGCCCAACCTCTACACCATCCACGACCTCATCCCGCTGCTGCATCCCACGCTGACGGGCATCTCGCGCCGCCGCATGACCCGGCTGCTCGGCGAATTGCGCCGCTGGGCGTCGCACATCGTCACGGTGTCGGAGGCATCCCGGCAGGAGATCATCGGGACGCTGGGCTGGCCGGCGGACCGGGTGACCAACACCTACCAGGCGGTGGCCGACACGCCGCCGGGGAACCAAGCCATTGCGGACAGCCTGGGCCGCCTGGGTTTGCGGCGGGACGGCTATGTGTTGCAGGCCGGGTCGGTCGAGCCGCGCAAGGGCGTGCGCCGCATGGTCGAGGCCTACCGGGCAAGCGGGTTGCGCACGCCGCTGGTGCTGGCAGGGCCGGACGGGTGGCAGGCCGCGGGGGAGTTGCACGGCCTGGCCGACACGCCCGGGCTGCGCCGTCTGCCTTGGGTGGACCGGCCGACCATGCTCGCCCTGCTCTGCGGCGCACGCTTCGTCGCCGCGCCGTCCCTGGCGGAGGGCTTCGGGCTGACGGTCGCGGAAGCGATGGCGTTCGGCACGCCGGTCCTGACCAGTGGCGAGGGGGCGACGGCCGAGGTCGCGGGCGGCGCCGCGATGCTGGTCGATCCGCGGGACGGCCGGGCGCTGACCGGGGCGATCCGCGTGCTCGACACCGACACGGCGTTGCGGGCCCGGCTGCGTGGGCTGGGGCTTCGCCGTGCCACGGTGTTCAGCCGGGATGCCTACGCGGAGCGGCTGCACCGGCTCTACACGGCGTTGGTAGCGCCGGCGTGCAACGCCTGAAGCGGGAACGGGCGGCGGTTGCAGACGCAGCCGCGCGGCTGATAGGTATGGCACATGGCTGATCAATGGCGTCCCATGGGCAACGCACCGGCGTCGACCCTCCCGCCTTCACGCCGCAGCTCCGATCTCGCGCGCTGGGCACGCCTGCCGCTCGACGTGCTGGCGGTGTTCACAGGTGCCAAGTCGCACAAGACGAACCTGGTCATCGGCAGTGCCTCGCTCAACCGCCGCGGGCTGCACCTGGCCCGGCGCCAGTTGGCCGCGCGGCTCGGCGCCCTGCGCAGGCGCGGGCTGTCGGGCCTGCTGCCCGCCGCGGACCGCACCGCCTTCGACCGCGACGGCTACGTGGTCAGGCCGGGCTTCCTCGATCCGGCGACCTTCGCGGCATTCCGTGATGAAATCATGGGTTTGCGGGCCGATGCACGGGAGGCGCTGATCGGCGACACGCTGACCCGGCTGATCCCGCTGGACGACGCCGCGCTGCGCCGCCTGCCCGTGGTCCGCGCCGTGCTCGAAGGCTCGGATTATCTCGGGCTGCACGCCTATGTCGGCTCGTTCCGCCGCCGGCCGCACCTCTACGTGCAGACCGTGTTCAGCCAGCATGCACCAACGGCCGAGCCGGACGTCCAGTCGTTCTACCACACCGACACCTTCCACCCGACGGTGAAATCCTGGTTCTACCTGCAGGACGTGGAGCTGAACGCCGCCCCCCTGGCCTACGTCGCCGGGTCCCACCGCACCAACAAGCGGCGGCTGGCCTGGGAACGCCGCACCTCGGTCACCGCGCACCAAGCCGATGACCGGCTGACCGCCGAGGGGTCGTTCCGCATCTCGGAGGCCGAGATCCGGCAGCTGGGCTACGGCGAACCCCGCAAGCTCGCGGTCGCCGCCAACACGCTGATCGTGGCCGACACGTCCGGCATC
>CAXSEK010000392.1:0-3472 GCA_964235625.1 uncultured Acetobacteraceae bacterium | reverse complement strand
CCCACCTCGGCCAGCACGGCGCCGACCCGCTCCGCCCGCGCTGCGGCTGACAGGCGCTCGTGCACGCGCAGCCCCTCGGAAATCAGCTCCCCCACGGACATACGGGGCGACAGGCTGCCATACGGGTCCTGGAACACGATCTGCATCCCGGCCCGGCGCCGGCGCAACGTGGCCGGGGACAGCGCCAGCAGGTCCTCCCCGGCGAACACCACGCGCCCCTCGGCCGGGGCGAGCCGGAGCAGCGCCAGCCCCATGGTGGATTTGCCGCTGCCGCTCTCCCCCACCAGGCCCACCGTCTCGCCGGCCCGGATCGCGATAGACACGCCGTCCACCGCCAGCACGCCGGGCTCGGTGCGGCCGAACAGCCGCCGCCGGCCCGGGAACCGGACGCGGATTGCCTGCCCGTCCATCAGCATAGGGGCACTGGCAGGCAGCTCGTCCGGACGGCCGGACGGCTCCGATGCAATCAGCATCTTTGTATACGGGTGCTGCGGCGAGGCGAACACGGCGCTGGCCACGCCCTGCTCCACCACCTTGCCATCCTTCATCACGCAGACCCGGTCCGCATAGCGGCGCACCACGCCGAGGTCGTGGCTGATCAGCAGCAGAGCCAGGCCGCGGCGGGCCTTCTGGGCGGCCAGCAGGTCGAGGATCTGTGCCTGGATCGTCACGTCCAGCGCCGTGGTGGGCTCGTCGGCGATCAGCAGCGCCGGGTCGTTGGCGAGCGCCATGGCGATCATCACGCGCTGCCGCTGCCCACCGGACAGCTGGTGCGGCAGCGCGTCCAGCCGTTCCGCCGCGCCAGGGAAGCCGCAGGAGTCGAGCAGGGCCACGACCGCGGCGCGGGTTGGGCGCTTGCCGTGTAGCGCCATCGCCTCGCCCACTTGGCGGCCGATGCGGTGCAGCGGGTTCAGGCTCGTCATCGGTTCCTGGAACACCATCCCCGCCGTCTTGCCGCGCATCGCCCGCAGCGTGTCTGGTGGAGCGGTCGCCATGTCCGTCCCGCCCAGCAGCACCTGCCCGGATACAGCGGCGCCTGGCGGCAGCAGGCGCAAAATGCTGAGCGCGGTCAGCGACTTGCCGGACCCGCTCTCCCCCACCAGCGCCACCGTCTCGCCGCGGTCCACGGTGAACGACACGGCATCCACGACGGCCTTCGCGCCGAACCGGACGCTCAGCCCATCGACCGAGAGCAGGCTCATCGCGGCAGCTTGCGGGGGTCGAACGCGTCCCGCACCGCCTCGCCGATGAAGATCAGCAGCACCAGGATGCCGCCCAGCACGACGAAGGCGGTGATGCCGAGCCAGGGCGCCTGCAGGTTGTTCTTGGCCTGGTTTATCAACTCGCCGAGCGAGGGCGAGCCCGGCGGCAGGCCATAGCCCAGGAAGTCCAGGCTGGCCAACACGGTGACCGACCCGGCCAGGGTGAACGGCAGGAAGGTCAGCGTGGCCACCAGCGCGTTGGGCAGGATGTGGCGCCACATGATGGCGGCGTCGCGCACGCCGAGCGCCCGGGCGGCGCGCACGTAATCCAGGTTGCGCCCGCGCAGGAACTCGGCCCGCACCACGCCGGTCAGCGCCATCCAGGAGAACGCTAGCAGGAACAGCAGCAACACCCAGAAGCCCGGCGTGATGATGGAGGACAGGATGATCAGCAGGAACAGCTGCGGCATCCCCGACCAGATCTCGATGAAGCGCTGAAACAGCAGGTCGGTCAGGCCGCCATAGTACCCCTGTACTGCTCCGGCCGCGATGCCGATGACGGAGGAGACGATGGTCAGCACGAAGCCGAACAGCACCGAGATGCGGAACCCGTAGATGATGCGCGCCAGAACGTCCCGCGCCTGGTCGTCCGTGCCGAGCGGGTTGTCCCAGCTGGGCGGGCTGGGTGCGGGGGTGGGCAGGTTCTTGACGATGCTGCCGTAGGAGAACGGCACCGCGGGCCAGAGCATCCAGCCTTTGGCGTCGATGGTCTTGGCTAGGTCGGGGTCGGTGAAGTCGGCGTCGGTCGGCAGGAAGTCGGGGCCGAACGCGTCCTCGCTATAGGTGTGCAGCACGGGCACGAACCAGTGACCGTCGTAGCGGACGAGCAGCGGCTGGTCGTTCGAGACGAACTCGGCGGCGGCGCAGACCAGGAAAAGGGCGAGGAAGATCCACAGCGACCACCAGCCGCGGCGATGCGCCCGGAAGTTCGCGAAGCGGCGCTGGTTGAGCGGGCTCAATGGTTCCCCCGCATGAGGCTTCTCCCTCTCCCGTCCTTCACGGGAGAGGGCCGGGGTGAGGGCCTGCCACGCACTGGTGTTCCAGCAGTGACGAGATCCCAAGCTCCCTCACCCCGGCCCTCTCCCAAAGGGATAGGGAGAAGCTGCACCCTCACCCCCGCCGCTCGAAGTCGATCCGCGGGTCCACGAAGGTGTACATCAGGTCACCCACGATCTGCAGCACCAGCCCGATCAGGGTGAACATGTACAACGTCCCGAACATCACGGGGTAATCCCGCCGGATCGCGCTGTCGAAGCCCAGCAGGCCCAGCCCGTCCAGCGAGAACACGATCTCCACCAGCAGCGCCGAGGAGAACAGGATGCCAATGAATGCCGCCGGGAAGCCCGCGACGATCAGCAGCATCGCGTTGCGGAACACGTGGCCGTACAGCACGCGCTGCTCCCCTGCCCCCTTGGCGCGCGCGGTCAACACGTATTGCTTGCCGATCTCGTCCAGGAAGCAGTTCTTGGTCAGGATCGTCAGGCTGGCGAACCCGCCTGCCACTAGGGCGATCGTCGGCAGCACCATGTGCCAGCCGTAGTCGCTGGCCTGCCGCCACCATGGCAAGCCAGCGCTGCCCTCGCTCGTCAGCCCGCGCAGCGGGAACCAGTCCAGGAACGAGCCGCCGGCGAACACCACGATCAGCAGGATGGCGAACAGGAAACCGGGGATCGCATAGCCTACCAGCACGGCGGCCGAGGTCGCCACGTCGAACCTGGAGCCGTCGCGCACCGCTTTCGCGATGCCGAGCGGGATCGACACCAGGTAGATCAGCAGCGTGGACCACAGCCCGATCGACACGCTCACTGGCAAGCGCGTGATCACCAAGTGCAACACGGTATCGTCGCGGAAGAAGGAGCGGCCGAAGTCGAACCGCAGGTAGGAGCCGATCATCTCGAAATAGCGCGTGAGCGGCGGCTTGTCGAAGCCGAACATGTGGCGGATCTGCGCCACGGTCTGCGGGTCCAGGCCGCGCCGGCCGCGATAGCCGCCATTCTCGTTGCTCGGGGCCTGCATCACCTCCGAGCCGCCGCCCGTGACCCGGCTGATCGCCTGCGTCTGGCCGCGTAGATCGGCCAGCATCTGCTCCACAGGTCCACCCGGCGCCAACTGGACCACGGCGAAGTTGATCGTGATGATGCCGAACAGGGTCGGGATGACGAGCAGCAGGCGCCGCAGCAGGTAGGGGCCCATCAGTGGCTGCGGGCTGC
>CAXSEK010000391.1:0-3506 GCA_964235625.1 uncultured Acetobacteraceae bacterium | reverse complement strand
GCTATCCCCCAACAAGCTGATCATCCGCCTGCAGCCCGAGGAGGGCATGAAGCTCGAGCTGATGACCAAGAACCCCGAGCCAGGTGGCCTGCACCTCAGCCCCACTCAGCTCGACATCCGCTTCGAGCAGGCCTTCGCGACCCGCTACCCCGACGCCTACGAGCGCCTGCTGATGGACAGCGTGCGCGGCAACCCCACCCTGTTCATGCGCCGCGACGAGGTGGAGGAAGCCTGGAACTGGGTGGAACCGATCATCGAGGCCTGGGACGACTCCCGCGAGCCTCCCCG
Source organism: uncultured Acetobacteraceae bacterium (assembly GCA_964235625.1). GTDB lineage: Bacteria > Pseudomonadota > Alphaproteobacteria > Acetobacterales > Acetobacteraceae > LMUY01. The sequence continues at coordinate 3,218 of CAXSEK010000391.1, read as the reverse complement.
CCTCTACCCCGCCGGCAGCTGGGGCCCGACCAGCGCCATCGCCCTGATCGAACGCGACGGCCGCACCTGGTACGAGGAGATCGTCTAAGCCCCCTTCCCTTCGTGGGAGGGGCCGAGAGAAGGGCAGCCACGCGTACGACCGCTATCGTTGCTGACGTCACACGGGAGCCGAATGCCGCTAACCCTCCTCCCGCGCCCGCGCCAGCCTCTCCGCCCGCGCCCGCTCCTCCGCACTCAGCCCCGCTTCCACCCGCACATAGAACGGCCGCACCAACGTGCTATGACGGGCGGACCCGGTTCGCAGCCAAGCCATCGCCTGCACCTGGTCCGCAGCAACGCCCTGGCCCATGTGATAGGCCGCTCCCAACATCGCAGCGGCGTCACCGTGGCCCGTTTCGGCAGCCACGCGCCACCAGTGCACCGCCTGCGCCGGGTCGCGCGGGCCACCTTTAGCTTCGTGGCACATCGTTGCCAGCCGGTAGGCCGCAGCCAAGTGCCCGGCCTGCGCCGCGCGCTCGGCCCACCGGCGCGCTTCCGCCCAGGCGCCATCCTGGTCGGCGCCGTCCAGCAGCAAGCGGCTCAGCTGGTCCTGGCTGACCCCGTCGCCGGCTTCGGCCGCCTTGCGATACCAACGCGCCGCCGCATTGCGATCCTCCGGCAACAGCAGGGTTCCCAGGTTGCGCTGCCCCAGCACGTCCCCAGCCTCCGCGCCACGCTCCAGCCACAGGCGCGCCGCTTCTGGATCGGCATCCACGCCCAGGCCATTGGCATAGCACGCCCCAAGATTGGTTTGCGCCCGGGCAAGGCCGTCAGTGGCCAGCTTGCTCCAGATCGCGGCCGCCTCCGCCACACGACCTGTCTCGGCCAATACGCGGGCGCGTGCCAGCAGGTCCTCCGGCCGGCGCCGCAGCAACTGGCGCAACATGGTGATCAGGTCAGGAAGAGCGGATTGATCGAGCTGCGCCGGTAGTCGTCATTCGTGGCCAGCAGGTCCAGCGCATAGGAGGCGACGTCGTCCGCCATCGGGTCGAGGGCCGTGTCCTCGTGCTGCTGCATGTGCTTGATGTAGGACCTGCACGTACCGCACGCCTCGATCCCGACCGTCTTAGGCCCGTCCTCGATGGTGAGATAGGTTATCCCTTCGGTCGAGCCGCAGGCCGTGCACTTGATCCGCACGTGGTTCCACAGTGTACTGCAGAGCGAACAGGCACAGTAACGCGCCTTGCTCGCCTGCGTCCACCCGACCACCAGGCTGCTGATGGGAGCCCCGCCGCAGACCGGACAGATCCCTTCGGCAGCCGGGGTGACGTCCGTCGCAGCCAAGGGCGCCGCGAGCCGGGCCAGGTGCACCTGCAACGCCGCCGCCACGAACAGCGACTCGGCCACCCGGTCGAGCGGGAAACTTCCGGCGAAAATGTCGGCCGCCAAAGCGAGCTGCTCGGCGTCGGCCATGGCACGAACGGAGGCCAGCGCCTCGGCTGCCGCGACCGGCACTGCGGGGGACATGCCGGCATCCAAGGTGCCGAGCATCACATGCAGCACATCTAGCAGATCACGGCCACCACGCACCTCCGCCTCCGAGATCGGCGGCATGCCATGCTCGGCCCGCAAGGCACGCTGCTCGGAAGGGATCGGCGCGGGTGCGGGGGTCTCTGTCACAACGGCTACCTGCGCCTGGACGACCCAGGCAAGAAATCGCAGGTAATCGGCCATGATGTGGCCCTCGGCTAGCACGAGGAGCCGGTCCGCACGGGCAGCGAACAACGTCCCCGGGTTCGGCAGGCGGACGAAGGGTGCCTCCGCTACGCCGCCGATCCGCGACGGATCGGGCTTGATGTCGTTAAAGCCGGCACCCGGCTCCCCGCCGGATTGCCCACGCCGATCTCGTGCCAAACCCGCTCAGTGCCCGGTGACGTCGGCTTCGACGTGCACGTCACCCCGCGCAGCCTGCTGCCGGAACCACTTGCGATGGTGCCGATGCGCCCACCCACCCGTCACCGAACCCCGGATCATCGCGCGGCTCGTGCCACGGATCCATATTCCAGCATAGACGTGGACTAGGATGATGGCCATGGCGATGATGGCAGCCATCGAGTGGGCCAGCAACGCGAGCCGTTGTTGCTCGATCGTCGTATAGGCACCGAAATACTGATACCAGATGACGATACCGCTGGAGAACATCACCAGGATCAGCGCCGTCTGCGACCAGAACACCGCCTTCTGCCCGGCGTTGTACTTGCCGATCTGCGGCAACCGGTCGTGCCGGTTGCGCACGATATCACCGATCCGCAACACCCATTTCACATCGTCCATGTTCGGCAGGTTCAGCCGCCAGAACCGGAGGAACAGCACGGCAAAGCTCGCCATCAGCAGAATGCCGAACCAAGGGTGCACTGCACGCAGCGAAGCCCCGCCGCCGAACAACGGCGAAAGTAGGACGTAGAGGTAAGGCGAGAACAACGCCAGGCCGCTCACCCCGAGCAATGTGAACAAACCAGCCGTCAGCCAGTGATTGACTCGCTGGATGCCGGAATATCGGTCGACATAAACCTCCGGCGGCCCCGACTCCTGCGCGGTGACACTCACTTGCGGTTCTCCTCAGCCTCGGCAGCGGCCTCCTGCTCTTCATTCTTCGGCACCTCATCCGCACCCGCGGTGATGAAGTGGAAGAAGCCACCCACCGCCGCCAGCCCGAGCGTCGCAAGCCCGAAGATCTTGAAGCCGCCCTTCCAGAACTCCACCAGGCGCGAGATGCGCGGGTTGTTCGGCAGGTTGGCGTAAATCTCCGGCTTGTCGTTGTGGTGCAGCACGTACATCACGTGCGTCCCGCCAACGCCCGCCGGGTTGTACAGCCCGGCATTCTCGAACCCGCGGCTCTTAAGGTCGACGATGCGCTCGTCGGCCTGCTCGATCATCGCCTCCTTGGTGCCGAACATGATCGCACCCGTCGGGCAGGACTTGGCACAAGCCGGCGCCTGACCAACCGCGACCCGGTCCGAGCACAACGTGCACTTGTAGGCTTTACGGTCCTCGGCGGAAATGCGGGGGATGTTGAACGGGCAACCCTTAACGCAATACGTGCAGCCGATGCAGTTCTCCTCGACGAAATCCACGATCCCATTGGCATACTGCACGATCGCACCCGGCGAAGGACACGCCTTCAAGCAGCCAGGATCACTGCAATGCATGCAGCCATCTTTGCGGATCAGGAATTCCAG
>CAXSEK010000390.1:0-3509 GCA_964235625.1 uncultured Acetobacteraceae bacterium | reverse complement strand
TCGCCACCCGCGCCGCATTGGTGGCGAACCGCGGATCCTCCAGCAGGTGGGACAGCTCGAACGCATCGCAGAACCGCTTGAACGTCGCGTCGTTGCCGACCGACAGCACCATGAAGCCGTCCGCCGTCGGGAAAACTTGATACGGCACGATATTGGGATGCTGGTTGCCCAGCCGCGCCGGGTTCTCGCCCGTTGCCAGGTAGTTCATGCCTTGGTTGGCCAGCCAGGCCACATGCGTGTCCAGCATGCCGATGTCGATCTGCTGCCCCTGCCCCGTCGCGTCCCGGTGGCGCAGCGCCGCCATCACCCCGATGCAGCCATACAGCCCGGCAAAGGTGTCCGCGATCGACGCACCCACCTTCTGCGGCATCCCATCCGGCTCCCCCGTCAGGCTCATCACGCCGCCCATCGCCTGGATCAGGCTGTCATAGCCCGGCCGCGGCGCATACGGCCCAGTCTGCCCGAAACCCGTGATCGAACAGTAAACCAGGCGCGGGAACCGCGCGTGCAGCTGCTCGTAGCCCAGGCCATATTTCGCCAGCGCGCCGACCTTGAAGTTCTCCACCAGGATATCGCTCTGCTCGATCAGCCGCAGCGCCAGCGCCTGCCCCTCGGGCTTGGCGATGTCCAGCGTCACCGAGCGTTTGTTGCGGTTCACGCCCACAAAATAGGCGCTCTCCTGCGTGCCCGGCATGCAGGGCGGCGCGAAGCCGCGGGTGTCGTCACCGGCGCCGGGCTTCTCGATCTTGATCACGTCCGCACCCAGATCGCCCAGCATCTGCACGCAAGTCGGCCCCGCCAGCACCCGCGTCAGGTCGAACACGGTCACGCCGTGCAGTGGGCCCCCAGTCGCCATCCTTATAGTCCTCCCCGGATCGTCACCCCCCGCTTGCCCGCATGCCGGGCCGGGGCCATTGTCCCAGCCCGGATTACAAGCAGATCGCCGTGGGAGGCAAACAATGCTCGACCGTCCCCAACCCGCCGCCGGCGGACCGAACCTCGATGAGCGCGCCCTTGCCCGCGCCCTGTCCGGCGCGCACCTGATCGGCGGTCGCTTCGTCCCCGCCCACTCAGGCAAGACCTTCGCCGTGGTCAACCCCGCCACCGGCGAGGAGGTCGGCCGCGCCGCCGAGGGCGATGCGCTGGACGTGGATGACGCCGTGCGCGCCGCGGACCAGGCGCAGAAGGCCTGGGCCAAGATGGCCTCCCGCAAGCGCGGCGCCCTCGTCGGCCAATGCGCCGCCCTATTGCGCGAGCACGTCGAGGAGCTGGCCCGGCTGATCGCGCTCGAGACCGGCAAGGCCCTGCGCACGGAAAGCCGGGTGGAGGCGAACACCATCGCCGACATCTTCGAGTTCTATGGCGGCCTGGGCGGCGAGCTGAAGGGGGAGACCGTGCCGTTCGCCCCGAACGTGCTCTCCGTCACCGTCCGCGAGCCGCTGGGCGTGGTCGGCGCCATCATCCCGTGGAACGTCCCCCTGCTGCTGATGGCGCTGAAAGTCGCCCCTGCGCTGGTCGCCGGCAACACCGTCGTGATGAAATCCGCCGAGGAGGCGCCGCTCACCGTGCTGCGCGTCTGCGAGCTGGTGAACCGCATCCTGCCCCCCGGTTGCTACAATATGCTCTCCGGCTACGGCCCGGAGTGCGGCGCCCCGCTCGTGGCCCATCCTTTGGTCCGCAAGGTCACCTTCACCGGCAGCGTCGACGTCGGCCGCATCGTCAGCAAGGCCGCCGCTGAGAAGCTGATCCCGGTGACGCTCGAATTGGGCGGCAAATCACCCATGCTGGTGTTCGCCGATTGCGACTTCGAGAAGACGGTCGCCGGCGCACTCACCTCCATGCGTTTCACCCGCCAGGGCCAGAGCTGCACCGCCGCCAGCCGCATCTACGTCGAGCGGCCCATCTTCCAGCGCTTCGTGGACGCGATGGCCGAGAGGGTTGACGCCATGGTCATGGGTGACCCGCTGGACGAGAAGACCGACATCGGCACCATCATCAGCCACGAGCAGTTCGGCAAGGTGCAGCACTATATCGAGCAGGGGAAGGCCACCGCCGGCGCCGAGGGCCGCGCCTGCTCCGCCATGCCCGCCGACCCCGCCCTCAAGAAGGGCCTGTTCATCCAGCCGCACATCTTCACAAACCTGCCGGATGACAGCCCATTGGTGCAGGAGGAGATCTTCGGCCCTGTCACCTGCATCTTCCCGTTCGATGACGTGGAGGATGTGCTGGCCCGCGCTAATGGAACGGAATACGGCCTGGCCGCTTCTGTCTGGACGAACAACCTGAAAGTCGGCCTGGACCTCGCCCACCGCCTCGAGGCGGGGCTCGTGCAACTCAACCAGAACCTGGTCGTGCAGGCAAACCTGTCCTACGGCGGCGTCAAGAGCAGCGGTCTGGGCAAGGAAGCGAGCCTGGAAGCAATGCTGGAACATTTCATGCATAAAAAGACAATCATGGTGAATTACGCCTGACATGCCCAAAGAACGGGACATCCCCTCCGACCTACAGCCTGACCCGGCGGATTACGCCTTCGACCTCGACCACGTGTTGAGCGCCGTGGTCGGCCTACGCGCTACCGCCCCCAACGACGCGTTCACGGCCGGTGCCCTCGGCACGGACCGCGAAGGCTCCGGCGTGGTGATCGGGGACGACGGCCTGCTGCTCACCATGGGCTACCTGATCACGGAGGCGGAGACCGTCTGGCTCACCTCCGCGGATGGTCGTGCGGTGCCGGGCCACGCGCTGGCCTTCGATGGGGAGACCGGGTTCGGCCTGGTGCAACCGCTCGGCAAGCTCAACCTTCCGAAGCTCGAGTTTGGTGACAGCTCTTCACTCACCTTGGGCGACCAGGTGCTGTTCGCCTCCGCCGGCGGTCGCAAGCGCGCGATCGAGACCAAGATCGTCGGCCGGCAGGAGTTTGCCGGCTACTGGGAATACCTTCTGGACGAGGCGCTGTTCACCGCGCCCGCCCACCCCTTCTGGGGCGGCGGCGCGTTGATCGGCAAGGATGCCAAGCTGCTGGGCGTGGGCTCGTTGATCCTGCAACAGGGCGACAACAAGGGCCGCCGTCACGACATGAACATGATCGTGCCGATCGACATCCTGCCGCCGATCCTGGGTGACCTGCGCCGTTACGGCCAGGTCAATCGCCCGCCCCGCCCCTGGCTCGGTGTCTACGCGATGGAGGACGACGAGACGGTCGTCATCGGCGGCATTGCCGATGGCGGCCCGGCGGAGCGCGCCGGCCTGCGTACTGGTGACCACGTCCTGGCCGTGGAAGACGAGGAAGTCACCGACCTCGCTGGCCTTTGGCGCGGCGTATGGGCATGCGGCCCCGCCGGCTCCCGCGTCACCCTTATGGTCCAACGCGACGAACGCCGCATGCCCGTCAGCATCGCCACAGTCGACCGCCGCTCGCTGCTGAAATCCCCCCGCATGCACTAGCAGATGCATCGCCCTCTCCCTCTGGGAGAGGGCGGGGTGAGGGAGCTCGGGATCCCAAGGCCCTA
>CAXSEK010000389.1:0-3537 GCA_964235625.1 uncultured Acetobacteraceae bacterium | reverse complement strand
CCAGGCGGCGGCAGTCACCGGGTCGGGGCAGAAGAACGGGTTGGCCTCCGTCGCGGCCCAATCCCAGCGGCTGCGGTCGATCGCGTGCCCGCCCATCTGCACCAGCGCGCCGCGGATCGTGACGCCTTCCAGCACGCGCCGGGCCACGGCGCCGGCGGCGACCCGCATCGCGGTTTCCCGCGCGGAGGACCGGCCGCCGCCGCGATAGTCGCGGATGCCGTACTTCAGCTGGTAGGTGAGGTCCGCATGGCCGGGACGGAACTGGTCCGCGATGGCGCCGTAGTCGCGGGTGCGCTGGTCGGTGTTCTCGATCTGCAGTGCGATCGGGGTGCCGGTGGTGCGGCCCTCGAACGTGCCGGACAAGATGCGCACGGCGTCCGGCTCTTGCCGCTGGGTGGTGAAGCGGGATTGGCCGGGACGGCGGCGGTCGAGATAGGGCTGGATGTCCGCCTCGGTGAGCGGGATCAGCGGCGGGCAGCCATCCACCACGCACCCGATCGCCGGGCCGTGGCTCTCGCCCCAGGTGGTGACACGGAACAGGTGGCCGAACGTGTTGTGGCTCATGCCGGGGGGCTGCCGCGCCTACTCCGACGGGGCCACGTTGATGTCGGGCGCTGTCGGGTTCTTCATGCCGACGGTGTGGTAGCCGCTATCGACGTGATGCACCTCACCCGTCACGCCGGACGACAGGTCCGAAAGCAGGTAGACCGCGGCGCCGCCGACTTCCTCAATTGAGGTATTGCGCTCCAGCGGCGAGTTGTACTGGTTCCAGCGCAGGATGTAGCGGAAATCGCCGATGCCGCTGGCCGCCAAGGTCTTGATCGGCCCGGCGCTGATCGCGTTCACCCGGATACCCTGGCCGCCGAGGTCTGCTGCAAGATAGCGGACCGACGCCTCAAGCGCCGCCTTGGCGACGCCCATCACGTTGTAATGCGGCATCACCCGCTCGGCGCCGAGATAGGTCATGGTCAGGAGGGAGCCGCCGTTCTTCATCATCGGCACCGCCCGGGCGCAGACGGCGGTGAACGAGTAGCAGGAGATGTCCAGCGCCGTCAGGAACGCCTCGCGCGGGGTGTCCATATACTTGCCGCGCAGGAATGCCTTGTCCGCCCAGCCGATGGAATGCACCAGGAAATCGAACTCGCCCCAGCTGTCGCGCAGCGTACCGAAGGCTGCGTCCATGCTGGCGTCGCTGGATACGTCGCACGGCAGCACGTGCTGGCTGCCGACGCCCTGGGCCAGAGGGCGCACCCGCTTCTCCAGCGCGTCTCCCTGATAGGTGAAGGCCAGCTCCGCCCCTTGCGCCGCACAGGCCGCCGCAATGCCCCAGGCGACCGAGCGGTCGTTGGCGACGCCCATGATCAGGCCGCGCTTGCCGGCCATCAGGCTGCCGGTTGCGGGTTTGGACCGCACGATGGTGTCCGGCATGGCGAGCGTTCCCGTCTTCGATCGTGTGTTCGTGGAGTGTCGGCTGTGGTGACATAGGCGGGGCGGCAAGGGAAGGGGCGGCCAAGGAAGCGGCGGCTTGGCGAAGCCGGATTTGCGTCCCACACTGGGACAATGCCCGACATGAACCTCGCTCCCACCACCCTGCCCGTCACCACCGATCCGTTCCGCCTGTTCCAGGACTGGCTGGCGGAGGCGGAGGCGAGCGAACCCAACGACCCGAACGCCTTCGCGGTCGCCACGGCCACGCCGGACGGGCGGCCCTCGGTGCGGATGGTGCTGCTGAAGGGCGTCGATGCCAGCGGCTTCGTGTTCTACACCAACGGGCAGAGCCGCAAGGGTGGCGAACTGGCCGCCAACCCGCACGTGGCGATGCTGTTCCACTGGAAGACGCTGCGCCGCCAGGTGCGCGTAGAGGGCGCTGTGGCGCCGGTGAGCGAGGCGGAGTCGGACGCCTATTTTAATAGCCGCGCCCGCATCTCCCGCCTGGGTGCGATCGCGTCCGATCAGTCCCGCCCGCTGCCGAGCCGGTCCGAGCTGGAGCGCCGGGTGGCTGAGGTGGACGAGCGGTATCCCAGCGACAGCATCCCGCGCCCAGCCAACTGGTTTGGCTGGCGGGTCACGCCCGAGGCGATGGAGTTCTGGCAGGACATGCCGTTCCGTCTGCATGACCGCCGGGTGTATAAGCCGGGTGCGGATGGCTGGACGTCGGAGGCGTTGTACCCGTAGCGTCCCGGTCGACGCACGATGGCTGAGCAGGCCGAGGCTCGCGCGTTCCTCGAACAATTGGCGGGCCGGCCGCCGCAGGAGACGCAGATCTCTGCCGTGTTCGTCGGCGTGGACACCGTCTGGAAGCTGAAGCGCGCCGTCCGCCTCTCCTTTCTAGACTTTACCGGGCTGGATGCGCGGCGGCATTACCTGCATCGCGAGCTCGACGTGAACGGGCCGGCGGCACCCGGCCTGTACCGCGACGTGCTGCCGATCACCCGGGTCTCCGGCGGCGGCCTGGCGCTGGGCGGCGGGGGGGAGGTGGTCGAGTGGGTGCTCCGCATGGCGCCGATCCCGGCCGCGGACTTCCTGCTCGCCCGGTTGCAGGCGGGGTTGCCGGACGCGTTGCTGGACGCGCTGGCGGACATGGTGGCCGCCGACCATGCAAGGCGGAATCCTGTTGCCGTCCACGACCCGGGCCATCCGGCGGTGAACGCCCGCGGCAATGCCCGGGCGGCACGTCAGGCCGGCCTGCCGCCCGATGCCGTGGCTGAATGGCTGCGGGAGGCGGAGCAGGCACTGGACGCGGGCGGGCCGCTGCTGGCCGCGCGGGCGGCGGCCGGCTTCGTCCGCCGGGCGCATGGCGACCTGCATCTCGGCAATATCTGCTTCTGGCAGGGTGTGCCGGCGCCGTTCGATGCCATCGAGTTCGATGAGGCGATGGCCACGATCGACCTGGGCTACGACCTTGCCTTCCTGCTGATGGACCTGGACCGCCGTGCCGGCCGCCCGGCGGCGAACCGAGTGCTGAACCGCTACGTCGCGCGGACGGGGGATGCCGCGCTGGTCCGGCTGCTGCCGCCCTTCCTGTCCCGCCGGGCCATGGTGCGGGCGCATGTCACGGGGGATGGTGGCTACCTGAAGGCGGCACTGGCCTATCTGCGCCCCGCGCCAGGCCAGGTGGTGGCGATCGGCGGCCTCCCGGGCACGGGCAAGTCCACCCTGGCCCGCGCGCTCGCCCCGACCCTGGGTGGTGCGCCGGGTGCCCTGATCGTCCGCAGCGACGAGATTCGCAAGCGCCTGCACGGGGTGGTGCCGGAGCAGCGGCTCGGGCGCGAGGCGTATTTGCCCGAGGCCAACGCCCGCGTCGATGCCGCGCTGCTGGAGGCGGTGCGGGCGGCGGCCCCGCACGGGGTGATCGCCGATGCCACCTTCCTGACGCCGGCGCTGCGGGACGCGGTGGCCGGGTGCGGCGCGCCGTTCACCGGGATCTGGCTGGAAGCGCCATTGGCGGAACTGGAACGCCGGGTCTCGGTGCGCACGGGCGATGCGTCGGATGCGACGGGGGCCGTGCTGCGACGGCTGGCCGAGGTCGATCCGGGG
>CAXSEK010000388.1:0-3542 GCA_964235625.1 uncultured Acetobacteraceae bacterium | reverse complement strand
GGCAGAGTTCGGCCTTGTTTGCTTCAGGAGTCCCGATGTCCGATCCCGCCTCCAGCCAGAAACGCGCCGCCGCAGAGGCCGCGGCCGCCCTCGTGCAGCCCGGCATGGCCGTAGGCCTGGGCACCGGCTCCACGGCGTATTTCGCGATCGCCGCCCTGGTGCGCCGCGTCCGTGAGGAGGGGCTACGCATTGTGGCAATCCCGACCAGCGAGCGCTCTGCTGCCCAGGCGCGCGAAGGCGGCATCCCGCTCACCGACTTCTCCGCCTGCAAGCGGCTCGACCTGACCATCGACGGCGCGGACGAGATTGCCGGCGCCTCGCTCGACCTGGTCAAGGGCCTTGGCGGTGCCCTGCTGCGCGAGAAGATCGTGGCCGCCGCCAGCGCGCGCGAGATCATCGTCGCCGACAGCGCCAAGCTGGTGGACCGGCTCGGCAGCCGCGCCCCAGTGCCGGTCGAGGTCACGCCCTGGGGGTGGGAGGCCACCGCGGCGCGCATCGTCCGGCTCGGCGCCCGCGTCGCGCGCCGTGAGGCAGGAGGTGCCGCGTTCATCAGCGACGGTGGCAACCTGATCCTGGACTGTGCTTTCGGGCCGATCGAGGACCCGCGCGCGCTCGATCTGGCGCTGCACGGGGTGGTCGGCGTGATCGAGACCGGGCTGTTCATCGGTCTGGCCACGGAGGCATTTGTCGCGACGCCTGATGGCGTGCAGCACCTGGAGGCGCGATGACGGACGTGGGCGATGATGCGGCAGGGGTGGCGCCGCAGGTGCTGGTGATGATGGGCGTCTCCGGCGTCGGCAAGACCACCATCGCCAAGGCGCTGGACGAGCGGCTGGGCTGGCCGTTCCAGGAGGGCGACGAGCTGCACTCCAAGGCCAACGTCGACAAGATGGCCTCCGGCCGCGCGCTCACCGACGAGGACCGCGCGCCGTGGCTGCGCGCCGTCGCGGCCTGGATCGAGGCGCGGCAGAAGGCCGGCGAGCCCGGCGTCATCACCTGCTCTGCGCTGCGCCGCTTCTACCGCGACGCCGTCACCGGCGGGCGTCCCGGGGTTCGGGTGGTCTATCTCAGGGCCGACCGCGCCGTGATCGCCGAGCGGCTCAGCCAGCGGCAGCACCACTACATGCCGGCCGACCTGCTGCAGAGCCAGCTCGCTACGCTGGAGGAGCCCACTCCCGACGAGCACGTGCTGACCGTGCAGGTCCATGGCAGTGTCGATGACGTGGTGGCGGAGATCATGGCCAAGCTGCGGGGCGAGGCCAGCGGTGCCGCGAGGTAGACGAGGCAGGCAATGTCGAGGCTCCGCGTCGAGTTCCGCCGAAGGCTGGCCCTTGGAGGCCTTTTCTTGGGGAACGGGTTTCCAAACGCCTCCAGGTCTTTGGCGGGTCTGGGCAAAGCCCAGCCTTGCTTGATTGCCCGCCGTCCGACTGCCTTGAGGAGATGCCATGCGACCCCTGGGACAGAGCCTCGGACGACACGCCCGCCGCCTTGCCGCCACGCTGCTCTGGCGCACCCGCGGCCGTCCCGGCACCGTCCGTCATCCGGACAGCTTCCTTCACCTTGACCGTCTCGCGACCACCTACCCGCCGTATCTTCCAACCTACCGCTTCGGCGGCGGCCACATCGACGGCGCCCACACCCGCCTCGGCGGGTCGGTGATGCAGGGCGACATCATCGACCTCGGCATCCCCGGCTGGCTGCGCCCGGCCGACGCGCTCAAGCTCTACGAGCTGGCATATTTTTCCGACGGTGACGTGCTGGAGATCGGCTGCTACCACGGCCTCTCCACCCGCATCCAGACCGATGCCCTGCGCCACGCCGGACGTGGCCGCACCGTGACCTCGCTGGAGCTTATGCCGGAGTACGTGGCGGAGGCCGAGCGCCACACTGCGGAGAACGCCGCCTTCCGCACCTTCGTCACCGGCGACGCACGCGAGTCCTGCGCCGCCCTGCGCCACGACGGCCGCAGGTTCGGCACCGCCTTCGTCGACCACTCCCACACCTACGAGCTGGTCCACGCCGCCTGCCAGGACCTCAAGCACCTGCTCAATCCCGGCGGCTTCGCCCTGTTCCACGACTACAACGACGACCGGAACGCCCACGACCCGGAATACGGCGTCTACCAGGCCGCCCGCGATGCCTTTGCCGATGGCAGCTTCAGGTTCCAAGGCGTCTACGGCTGCACCGGTCTCTACCGCCGCACTCCCTGACGGACGGGCGACAGGAGCAGCGGAACAGGCTCGGGGCAGGTGGGGCGTCCGGCCCTGTCTGCTTCCTGTCTTGGCGGACGTGGCCGCTGCGGATTCACCCTTTCGCAAGGACTCGGGCGTAGGTGCTAAGCCTTGCCAGGCGGGGAGTTCGTGTCGTGGCGGACTCGGTGCGGATCATGCCGCCGACGGACCCGGCGTCGACGGATCAGGTGGGCAAGGCGCAGGCCGCCACCGACGGCGGCTTCGGCGACACGCTGGCCACGCACCTGGATGCGCCTCCCGTGCGCCACCCCGCCCACTGGGCCGATCGTCAAGCCGGGCATTCCGGGCATCACCCGCACGGCGCCATCCACGCCGCCCGCGCCCCGCACCATGTCCGGGCGGAGAAGGCCGCGTCGGTGATCCCGGCGCCAGTGCAGCACGCGCTGGCCCAGGCAATGCGGCTCGAGCAGGTGCCTGCCTCCTGGCACGCGGGCCTGCAGTTCATCGTGGCGCAGGAGTCCGCGGGCCGGGTCGGCGCGCGCAACCACGTCGATACCGCGCGCGGCCTCTTCCAGCTCACCCGCGCCAGCTACGGTCTGAACCCGAACGGCGCCGCATCCTTCGGCAACGCCGTCGAGGAGGCGCAGGGCGGCATACGCTACATCCGCGAACGCTACGGCACCGCGGACAACGCGGCCGGCTTCTGGCGGCAGCGGCGCTGGTACTGACCCGTCCGCGGAGGCGCGCAGGGTTGCGGCCCGTCATGCAGCGATGGATCTCTAATCCGGACAGAGGCGCGCCTTCGGAACCCGCCACCCAGGAGTGGGCGCGCGAAGGCAAAAGGGCCTCGGCGGGTCCAGGCAGAGCCCGACCTTTCCTATGCCACCCCCAACACCCGGATCAGCCCTAGGCTGACCACGCCGAGCACCAACAGCGACAGCGTCACCGCCGCCGTCACCCGCACCCCCGCCTTTGCCACCACGCGCACGTCCACCCCCAGCCCTAGCGCCGCCATCGACACCGTCGTCAGCAGGTTCGCCACCACGGTGATCGGGTGCAGCAGTGACGACGGGATCAGCCCGGCCGAGCGCAGCGCCAGCACTGCCAGGAACCCCACGATGAACCATGGCACCAGCTCGTGCAGTGTCGGCCTGCCGCGGGCAGGGCGGTCTCCAGCGGTCACGGCGGGCGCCGCCTCGTCGGCATCGTCGCGCAGACGGCGCGTCAGCAGCGACAGCGCCAGCACCACGGGACCCAGCATCAGCACCCGCACCAGCTTGACCACCGTGCCGACTTGGTTGCTCAGCGCCCCGATCGGCAGCGTCGCCGCCAGCACCTGCGGCACCGCGT
>CAXSEK010000387.1:0-3568 GCA_964235625.1 uncultured Acetobacteraceae bacterium | reverse complement strand
TCGTGGAAACACGCGCATAGCCGACCAGGTGCTTTGTGGACATGCTAACCCTCCGGAAACTCGTCTCAGTAGCAGCATATCCGATGGTAGGATTTTCGATATAGTTTCCGGAGAGTTTTAGCCGATCTTCGGAGCCGATCGGGACGCAGGTCGAGGACTGACCGGAATACGGTCGTTTTCCGATGGTTCTGTTACACTATAAATAATAGTGTATCAGGTTTGAGGCGGAAATGGCCCGCATTCAGGGTTTTCGGGGCGTTTCGGCTGGTTTTGGCGCGGTTCGATGATACACTTCTCGCGAGACACCGCCCAAACCGCCGGAGCACGCGCCTTGGCCGAGCCGATCCAGCTGCCGCTGTTCCCCGACCAGGCCACCCTCACCCGCATCCAGCCGGACCGCAATCAGTGGCGCTTCTACCGCCTTGCCGTCTGGCCCGACCTGTTCGGCCGCGCCCTGCTCGCCCGGCACTGGGGGCGGATCGGCACGCCTGGTCGCATGCGCCTCGATCCACACCCCGATGCCGGGGCCGCGCTTAACGCCCTCACCCAGCTCGTCCGCGCTAAGCGCCGCCGCGGCTATCGCGATGGGCCTGCATGACCAGGCCACCCAGGGCAACGGCGCCCTCGCGCGCACGTCCTGCGGCGAAGGCCACGGACAAGAAGACCGGCGCCACTCCGGCGGCTGCCAAGATGCCGGCATCAGCCAGACCAACCGGCCAGGTTCCTGCCGTCGGCATGCAGCTGCACACGCTGGACGGGTCGCGGAAATACCTGACCGCGAGCGAGCGGGATGGCTTCCTGCGAGAAGCCGAGCGTGGCGATCGCCAAGTGCGGACGCTGTGCATGACGCTGGCCTATGCCGGGTGCCGGCTGTCCGAGGCGCTGGCACTCACCGCCGATCGCATCGACCTCGCCGCCGGCGTGCTGGTGTTCGAGAGCCTGAAGAAGCGCCGCACCGGGATCTATCGTGCCGTGCCGGTGCCCCCTGCCCTGCTGGAGACCCTGAACATGGTGCATGGCATCCGCGAGCTGCAGAGCCAGCGCGGGAAAGGACGAGGTGTGCGGCTGTGGCCCTGGAGCCGGATGACCGGGTGGCGTGCGGTGCATGCGGTGATGGTGGCGGCGGATCTCGATGGGCCGCACGCGTCGCCCAAAGGGTTGCGGCACGGCTTCGGGGTGGCGGCCGTCTCTGCCGGCATCCCGCTCAACCTGGTGCAGCGCTGGCTCGGACATGCCCAGCTCAGCACCACCGCCATCTATGCCGAAGCCGTCGGCGCCGAAGAGAAGGATATCGCGAGGCGGATGTGGGGGTAGTTACCTCTTCGGCTACCGTTGCATGGTGTGGCTAGCGGTCCTAGCCAACGTTGCAGGATGCCTCAGAGGGCGTTGTAGCCCGGCTTCTTGTAGAGCTTGCCGGGACCGTGCGTGATGGCTGGTCGATAAGCCGTCTCGGGCCAGTCGCCAGGCGAGACTTATTCGAGGCCCGCCGAGACAGCGTCCTCGCCATAGCCGAGGCTCGCTATGACGGCCTTCGTGACACCATCGGCAAGCGCCTGTTTCTGCCGTTCCGACTTGCTAGGCCAGAGTTTGACGATGACATGCGGCATCGTTCCTCCCCTTCAGCGCTGCTGTGCCAGTACGTACTGTTCGTCCGTCACCTGCTCCATCCAGGTCACGGGCGAGCCGTCCTGCTTCTCCTGGACAGCGATGTGGCTCATGGCCGTGGTCGGCGCGGCCCCGTGCCAATGCGTCTCGCCCGGCGGGAACCACACCACGTCCCCCGGCCGGATCTCTTCGATTGGGCCACCCTCGCGTTGCACTCGGCCACAGCCGGCGGTGACGATCAGCGTCTGTCCCAGGGGATGGGTGTGCCAGGCCGTGCGGGCACCAGGCTCGAAGGTGACGAGCGCCATCGCCACGCGGGCCGGCTCGGGCGGTGAGTTCAGGGGATCAAGGCGCACCGTGCCGGTGAAATACTCCGCCGGCCCCTTGCCCAACGGCTGTGATCCCGCTCGCTTGATTTCCATCGCCGATCTCCTTGTTCAGAGTGACCAACCGCCGTCCACCGAGATGGCGGCGCCGGTAACGAAGCCGCCAAGGTCCGAGCACATCCACAGCACGGCCTCGGCAATCTCCTCCGGCTTGCCGAGCCGGCCGACCGGCTCCAGGTCGATGGCTTTCTGAAGGTCGCCACCGGTGAAGCGGTCCATCATGGGTGTCTCGATGTTACCGGGCAGAACCGCGTTCACCCGAATGTTGGATCTGGCGTAGTCCAGTGCCGCGGACCTGGTCAGGCCGATGATAGCGTGCTTAGACGCGGCGTAGGCCGCGCCGCCGGCCACGCCCCGCACCCCCGCACCCGAGGAGGTGTTGACCACCACGCCGCCGCCCTGGCGGAGCATCTGCGCGATCTCATGCTTCATGCACGTGAAGGTCCCGCGCAGGTTGACGCCGAGAATACGGTCCCATTCAGCAACCTCGATTTCCGCCACCGGCGTCGCCTTGTTCTCCACGCCGGCGTTGTTGAAGGCCACGTCGAGCCGGCCGAATGCCTCGACCGTGCGCGCGACCGCCGCTTCGACGTGCTCAGGCCTCGATACGTCACAGGCGAGGACCAGGACCTTGCCCCCCGCATCCTTGATCGCGTCCGCCGTATGACGAAGCGCATCCTCGGCCAGGTCCACCACGGCGACACGGGCCCCCTCGGTGGCGAATGCGACGGCAGCAGCCTTGCCGATGCCGCTGGCGGCTCCAGTGACGAAGGCGACCTTGCCGACGAAACGGTTGGCGTTGGACATGGCGGAACCTCGATGCGCTGCAGTGGTTGGTGGACCAGCATCTAGGCCGGGGTGGAAGGCGCTGGTAAGCCGTCCATGCCTCATCCGAACGATGAGGCCCGCTCATCATGGCTGCCCGTGAGGACCCAGTGGCTGCATCTCGCGGATGAGGTCGATCAGCAGGCGCAATCCCGTCGGGAGCTGTCGGCGACCGGAGTAGTACAGGTGGAAGCCTAGCCCCATCGACGACCAGTCTCCCAAGACAAGGTCTAGATCGCCGTCTCGCACCAGATGCCTCACACAAGGCTCCGGCAGGTAGGCGAGCCCTGCGCCGGCCCTGGCCAAAGATAACACCAATTCCGTGCTGTCCAGCGTCAGCGCCCCTGGCACGTCCAGCGCCAGCGCTGCTCCCTCCTTCTCGAATTCCCAATGGTAGATGCGCTCGTCGCCGAGGCGGATGCGCAAGCACCGATGCGCGGCAAGATCGCCGGGCTGTGTCGGCGTGCCGAAGCGCTCCAGGTAGGCGGACGCGCCCACCACCACCCAGCGCAGGTCAGCCGACAGCCGCTGCGCGATCATGTCCTCCGGCACGGTGTCGCCGTAGCGGATACCGGCATCGGCACCTGCTTCGACCACGTCCACCAGGTGGTTGGACACCCGGACATCGACCTCGACATCCGGATAGCGCTCGACGAAGGTCGGCAGCACTGGGGCAAGCAGGAGCACGGCCGCATGCTCCAGCACGTTCAGCCGGATGCGCCCGGCCGGTGCGCCTCGATGGCGGTTCAGCG
>CAXSEK010000386.1:0-3574 GCA_964235625.1 uncultured Acetobacteraceae bacterium | reverse complement strand
ATTGCCGGTCCAGGGCGGCTCGTCCTGGCGGAGTCTAGAGGCAGAGCCTCTGGCCTTGCTTCCTTCCCCTTCCAAGGATCCTCACCCATGACCGCCATCGACCACGACAACCCCTATCCCTCCGCCCGCGCCCCGGTGTTCGGCCGCAGCGCCGTCGCGACCTCGCAATCCCTGGCCTCGCAGGCCGGCATGGCGATGCTGATGCGTGGTGGCAATGCGGTGGACGCGATCGTGGCCAGTGCGATGGCCCTGACCGTGGTGGAGCCCAGCGGCAATGGCATCGGCAGCGACGCCTTTGCCATCGTCTGGGACGGCGAGCGCCTGCACGGTCTGAACTCTTCCGGCCGCGCTCCCGCCGCGTGGACCCCGGAGCGCTTCGCGGGGCGAACGCAGATGCCGGTCCATGGCTGGGAGTCGGTGAGCGTTCCGGGCGCGGTCGCGTCCTGGGCGGCGCTGTCGCGGCGCTTCGGGCGGCTGAGCCTGGCGGAAGTGGCGGCACCGGCAATCCGTTTCGCGCGCGAAGGCTTTGCGGTGACGCCGATTATCGCCCGCCTATGGGCGCGCGCAGGCGAGCAACTCGGCGCGCAGCCGGGCTTCGCGGAATGCTTTCTGCCCGGCGGGCGGGCACCGCGTGCCGGCGAGCTGTTCCGCTGCGAGGCGCAGGCACGCACGCTGGAGGACATCGCGGCCACTGGCGGCGAGTCGTTCTACCGCGGCGACTTGGCCCGCGCGATGGCGAACGACGCACGTCGCCACGGAGCCGCAATGACCTTGGAGGATCTCGCAGAGCACAGCGCAGACTGGGTGGACACGCTGTCGATGCCGTATGCCGGCGCGGTGCTGCACGAGCTGCCGCCGAACGGCCAGGGCATCGCCACCCTGATCGGCCTCGGGCTGCTCGACGCGCTCGACCTCGGCGCTGCCAATGCCTACGCGCACGGTGTGGACGACCCGCACACGGTGCACCTGGCGATCGAGGCGACCAAGCTCGCCATGGTGGACCTGCACCGCTACGTTGGCGACCCCGACACCATGGACGTGGGCGCGCGCCAGTTGCTCGACCCTGGCTACCTTGCCTCGCGTGCTCGGCTGATTGACCCGGCGCGCGCTGGCGACCCCGGGCACGGCACGCCTGGCCCGGCTGGCACCGTCTGTCTCGCCGCCGGGGATTCGGACGGCATGATGGTGTCGTTCATCCAGTCGAACTACATGGGTTTCGGCTCCGGCGTCGTGGTGCCGGGCACCGGGATCAGCCTGCAGAACCGCGGCTGCGGCTTCACCCTGGAGCCGGGCCACCCGAACCGGGTCGGCCCGCGCAAGCGCCCGTTCCATACCATCATCCCCGGCTTCGCGATGAACCCGGATGGCACGCCGCTGATGGCGTTCGGGCTGATGGGCGGGCCGATGCAGGCGCAGGGCCACCTGCAGCTCGCACTGCGCATGCTGGCGCACCGCCAGGGGCCGCAGGTCGCGGCGGACGCGCCACGCTGGCGGGTGCTGTCGGGTCTGCGGGTGTCGGTGGAGCCGGGGATGGCGGCGTCGCTGACCGATGCGTTGAAGGCGCTGGGCCACGAGATCGTGGTGGAGCCGCCGGACAACCTGTTCGCGTTCGGCGGCGCGCAGATCGTGCGGCGCACGGAACACGGCTACGTCGCCGGGTCGGATCCGCGCAAGGATGGTCAGGCCCTGGCCTGGTAGGCGCCGTCTGGCGCATGAGGTGGCGGGCGGCAGAGGCGGTGTCAGCGCGCCTGGAAATGACGGCAGGCAGTCTCTGCATGGCACGGCAAACGCAATGCGCTCCGCCGTGTTAGATCATGCCGTGTCTGCAGGTGGCAGCGATGTCACACGCATGCGAAGCATGACATTCATCAGGTTTAGGTAGGGTTCTGTTAACTTTCGGTGGCTACAAGCCGCCTCGTCCCAGCGACAGCCCGTCCTGCAGAATGTCAGGTCATCTCATGCCCGGTCCAATATAAGACCGGGATTGGCAAGACCAGTTTTCAGTCTCCAGCCACGAGTTCGTCCATGACCCAGATTTCTTCCACCCTGACCGTTTCGGTTCCGGTAACGCTTGCCGACGTTGCCGGGCAGGCCGTCGCGCTATCCGGCCTCTCGGTCGTCGATACCGCCGCAGCGGCGGCCTCGGCCACGCTGGTTCTCACCGTGTCGGCCGAAGGCGGGCGGCTTTCTGCCGGCGTTGGCGCGCGCGTGCTTGCCGGGCCGGGTGGCGGCAGCCTAACGCTGAGCGGCAGCGCGGCGCAGGTCGAGGCCAGCCTGGCGACGCTGCTCTACACCGGCACCACGGCGGGCGCGGACACGATCACCGTGGTCGCCAATGACGGCGTGAGTGCCGGAGCGTCGGCCACAACGTCGGTGCAGGTCGCCGCCGCGCCTGCGGTGGCGCTGTCCGGGATGAATCTGTCTGCCTATGCGGCACCGGTGGCGGCCACGCTGCGCGGCGTCCTGGTGGCATTGCCGGGCAGCGTGACCGCGCAGGTGTCTACGATCGCGGCCACGACGGCGAGCGTCGCTGCGCCGGGCGGACTGGCGGCGCTCGCGCCGGTGGCGGACCGCGCCAACGTCGCCGTGGTAGGCGCAGTGACGGGCGGACTGTCGCTGGTGGCGCCGCGGGCGGATGCGGTGCTGCTGCAGGGCGCGGCGGGCACGGTGATGACCGATCGTGTCGGCCACGTGGTGATGGCTGCGGTCGATGGCGACACGCTGATCTCGGGCGCTGGCGGCGACACGCTGGTTGGCGGCGGGTCGGACACGCTGGTGGGCGGGGCCGCGGGCGACACCTTCCTGGCGGAGGAGGCAGGCAGCACGCTGCAGCTTGGCGGCGGCACAAGCCTGGTGGCAACCGGAACCGGGGGCAACACCGTCCTGCTTGGGACGGGAGACGCGGTGGTGTACTCCGCCGGCGCGGACAGCCTGTTCGGCGGCGCCGGGCATGACACCGTGTTCGCCTCGGGCGGGGCACAGGTCACGGCGGGTACCGGCACGATGACCTTCATCGGTGGCGCGATGGCGAGCACTGTCCTGGGCGGACAGGGCAGCACGCTGGTGTATGGCGGCAGCGGTGCGGGCGGGCTGGTGCAGGGCGGCGCGGGTGCAATCGAGGTTGTCGGCGGCAGCGGCGCATTGCGCTTCGCAGGCGCCGACGGCAGCGCGCTGGTCTATGGCGGCGCAGGCGGCGGCGACATCGCGCTGGGCGCAGGCGGCGGGGCTGCCTACGCAGCACCGGTCTCGGGACCGGGCACGGGTACTACGATCGAGGCCGGAGCCGGGACGGCGACCATTACCGGGGCAGACGGCACCTTGGTGCAGCTATCGGGGTCGGCTTCGGTGCTGGTGGTCGGCGGCGGCGGCAGCGAGAGCGTGGATGCCACGGCGTCGAGCGCAGGCAACAGCTTCTACGCTGGCAGTGGGGAGTCGCGGACCGTCGGCGGGGCAGGCTCGGATCTGTTCGTGGTATCGGGTGGGCAGGCAACGCTGACCGGTGGCGGCGGCGCAAACCTGTACAGCGTCGTCGAGGGTAGCGCGGGCGGTTCGGCGGTGATCACCGACTTCACAC
>CAXSEK010000385.1:0-3578 GCA_964235625.1 uncultured Acetobacteraceae bacterium | reverse complement strand
CATGTCGTCATTCGGCATGGTGGAAGCTGGTGGTTGCCTGTGGGCATCGACAGCGCGCATCTGTCGCCGTCCATGCGATTGGCGCTCAGCACCGCGCCGGTCGCGTCTGCGGGTCCGTTGCAGTGGCGCACGATTCGTGACGGTTTCGAGGTCGCCGACCTGCCCGCAATGGTCGGTGAGCAGGCGGTCGACCATGTCTTGCTGGCCCGAATCGCTCCAAACCGCTTTCGCTTCGTCGTTCGGAACGCGTCTGACGGCGACAAAGACCTCGATGAATGGATGTCGCACCTTGGCGCTGCTTTGGTCGTGAACGGCAGCTACTACGCGCTGGACGGCACGCCTGACACGCCTTTCCTCAGCGACGGCGTGCATCTCGGGCCCCGGACTTACGACGCGAGGGCGGGTGCATTTGTTTCCTTCGCCGGTGCCACGGGGGTCCGGGATCTTGACCATGGGGATTGGCGATTTGCCTTCAAAGGAGCCGACGACGCTATGGTCTCCTACCCACTCCTGGTGGCGGATGGGACTACGCGGGTGACCCATCCAAGCCGCTGGCTTGCAAACCGTAGCTTTGTGGGACAGGATGGAGATGGCCGGGTTATCATCGGCACGACGGCCGACGCGTTCTTCACACTAGACCGGTTCGCGCACTTCCTTCTCGATGCGCCACTCGGCCTTACGCTTGCTCTCAATCTCGATGGCGGCCCGGTTGCAAGCCACGGTATCTCGCTAAACGGCTTCGATCGTCGAACTTACGGCCGGTGGGAGGCGCAAGTCGAAGGCAATCAGGCACATCTGTTGAGTTGGCCGTATGGGACAGCCGCTATGCCCGTCGTGCTTGCGGTGTTCCCCAAGTAGGGCCGCCGGCCTGACCGGTTTGCACCGCCTACGTCATCAACTCGATCAAGAACGGCCCGCTCCGCCCATTAGCGCCTGCCAGCAGGTCGTTGAACTGGTCCATCGTCTCCGCCCGGGCGCTCTCCACGCCGAGCCCCTGGCCGATCTGCACCCAGTCCAGGTTGGGGTTGCCGAGGTCCATCATGTCCAGGGCAGTGCGGCCGGGGTTGGCGCCGACGTTGGCGAGCTCGCCGAGGAGGATGGCGTATTTGCGGTTGGAGAAGATGATGGTGGTGACGTCCAGCTTCTCGCGGGCTTGGGTCCAGAGCGCTTGGACGGTGTACATGGCCGAGCCGTTGGCCTGGAGGGTGATGACGCGGCGGCCGGGGGCGGCGATTGCGGCGCCGGGGGAGAGCGGGACGCCGTCGCCGATGGCGCCGCCGGTGAGTTGGAGCCAGTCGTGTGGGGCGGCGCCGGTTGTGAGCGGGAAGAGGCCGCGGCCGAAGGTGATGGCCTTGTCCACCACGATGGCGCCTTCCGGCATCAGGGCGGCGAGGGAGTGGCTGAAAACTTCGGCCTCGATGGGGCCGCGGCCGGGTTGGCCGCGTTCGGCGTGGGGGGCTTCCGCCGGGCTGGCGCCGAGTTCTTCAGCGAGGGCGGCGAGGGCGGCGGGGCCGTCCTGGCCGGGGCGGGCGAGGACATGGATGGTGCAATCCTCGGGATACAGGCGGCCGGGCTTGCCGGGGTAGGCGAAGAAGCCGACGGGGGCCGCGGCGCCGACCAGGACGATGTGTTTCAGGCCGGCCAGGGCCTGCAGTGCTGCGTCCACCGGGTAGGGTACGCGCTCGATCAGCATGCGGCCGGCGCCGCGCTCGATGCGGGCGTTGGAGGTTTGCGCCATCATGCGGGCGCCGGTGGTGGCGCAGATCCCGCCGGCCATGGCGAGGGGGCCGGCCCGGAGTGCCGCGCCCGACATGATGAACATGGCCGGCTCGCCGGAGCGGAGCACGCGGGCGATGGCCTCGACCGTGCCCTGGTCGGCGTGGGCGGCGGGTGGGGGTGAAAGGGGGGCGGCGACGATGCCGCCCTCGTCCCAGCTGGTATCGGAGGGCAGGATGAGGGTGGCGATCTGGCCGGGTGCGGTCAGCGCGGCCTGCACCGCCTGGGCGGCGTCTGCGCCGACGGTGGCGCGTGGGTCGCGGTGCGGGTCCAGCCGGAGACGGGGCGGGCCCAGCCTTCGGTGTCGGCGGTGAGCGGGGCGTCCAGCGGGCGGTGGAAGGTGGCCTGGTCGCCGACGATGTTGACTATGGGCACGTGGGCGCGGCGGGCGTTGTGCAGGTTGGCCAGGCCGTTGGCGAGGCCGGGGCCGCAATGCAGCAGGGTGGCGGCGGGCTTGCCGGCCATGCGGGCGTAGCCGTCGGCGGCGCCGGTGACCACGCCCTCGAACAGGCCGAGCACGCAGCGCATGCCGGGCACCCGGTCCAGGGCGGCGACGAAGTGCATTTCGGACGTGCCCGGGTTGGCGAAACACGTGTCCACCCCGGACGGCAGCAGCGTGTGCACCAGGCTTTCCGCACCGTTCATCGGACCGCTCCCGTCGTCGTTTGGCGGACAGCCTGCCCCGGCGAACCGGCTTGCGCCAGCCCCGCGTGCCGCCCAGGATCGGCGGAACAGGCGCGAGGAACGTGGATGACGACGGTGCTCTATCCCGAGCGGATGTATGCCGACGACAGTGAGGAGCGCCGCGTCTTCGGGCCCGGCACCACGGTGGTGATGCGCGACACGGATGTGGTGGCGGACCTATCGGACGCGGATTGCGCGGCGGCGGACGGGCTGATGATCTTCCGCCAGTGGCTCGGCGCGGCGGATCTGGTGCGGTTCCCGAAGCTGCGGGCGGTGGTGCGGATGGGCGTGGGCTATGACCGGATTGACCGGGCGGCGGCGGCGCGGCGGGGTGTCGTGGTGTGCAACGTGCCGGATTACGGCACGACGGAGGTGGCCAACCACGCGATCGCGCTGGCGATGGCGTTGAACCGCGGGCTGATCCTGCATCACGAGCATCAGCGTCGGGCGGACCCGGTGTGGTTCATCCTGAAGGACCCGGCGATCCGCCGGGTCGGCAACACGGTGTTCGGGATCCTGGGGCTGGGCCGGATCGGGACGGCGGTGGCATTGCGGGCGAAGGCGCTCGGGTTCCGGGTGGTGTTCTACGACCCGAAGCTGCCCAATGGGTCCGACCTGGCGCTGGGCATCGAGCGGGTGCGCAGCCTGGGGGCGCTGCTGGCGCAATCCAACATCCTGTCCGTGCACACGCCGCTGACGCGGGAGACGGCGGGACTGCTGGGGGCGGCGGAGTTCGCGGCGCTGCCGCCGGGTGCGGTGGTGATCAACACGGCCCGGGGCGGCACGATGGATTTCGACGCGCTGGAGGCGGCGTTGCGGTCGGGGCACCTGGCGGGGGCGGGGCTGGACGTGATGCCGGTGGAGCCGCCGGTGGCGCCTGTGCATTCCCTGTTGCAGGCGTATCGCGACCGGGACCCGGCGCTGGAGGGGCGGCTGATCGTGACGCCGCACTCGGCATTCTGGACGCCGGATGCGGAGTGGGACATCCGGATCAAGTCGGCCGAGACGATGGCGGCGGCGCTGGGCAACGACCCGCAGAACGTGATCCGGCCGGAGGACGATTAGGAGAGGTCACCGGTCACCGCGTCGAGTCGGAGACAAAACGTCGTCAAACTGCA
>CAXSEK010000384.1:0-3579 GCA_964235625.1 uncultured Acetobacteraceae bacterium | reverse complement strand
CGTGGTTAGGGCACTAAGGGGATTGAGCGCCATGTTGCCCCAGAGCTTGACCCATAATTCGTCGCGGATGCGGGGGCGGACCGGCGCCTTCAGCCCGGCGGCGATCATCAGAGTGGAGAGCGTGTCGGCCCGGGCGGACCGCTCGCCACTCGGTTCGCCCAGGCTGAAGCGGTCGCCATAGGTGTGGTCGATCACGCCGGGCTCCGGCACGGTGGCGGCCGGATAGACGATGGCGCCGAGGCACTGCGACGGGGGGAGTGCCGCGCACAACGCCCCCTCCGGATCGACTGCGGTGACGCGCCGGTCGGTGAACGGTGCGGGCAGGCCGTAGGTGTACCACCAGGGAACGCCGTTGACCGCGCTCACGATCGTGGTGCCGGGCCCGACGAGCGGTGCCAACTGGGGCAGCGCCGACTCGAGCGAATGCGCCTTGAGCGTGATGACAAGGTAATCCTGCGGGCCGATCGCGCTGCCATGCGCCACGGCGTTGGGCCGGGTCGTGATCCGGGCGTTGCCGGATTGCAGCACCAAACCGCGGGACTGCACCGCTTCCAAATGGGGACCGCGGGCGACGATGGAAACGGGCGTGCCCGCCGCCTCCAGCTTGGCCGCCAGATAGCCGCCGATGGCGCCGGCGCCGAATACGCAGATGCTCGGCATCAAGGCAGCCCGAGCTTGGCGGCCAGGCCGATGCGCTGCACCTTGCCGGTGGCACCCTTCGGGATGTCGTCCATCACCAGTACCCGGCGCGGCACCTTGAACGCGGCTAGCCGTTCGGCGGCAAATGCACGTACCTCCGCCTCCGTCAGGCTCTGGCCGGGCCGCGGCACGACGACGACTCCCACTTCCTCGCCCAGCTTGTCATGCGGAATGCCGAAGGTGCAGGCCTGGGCGATGGCTGGGTGGTCCAGCAGCACGACGTCCACCTCCAGCGGGCTGATCTTCTCGCCGCCGCGGTTGATCTGCTCCTTCAGCCGCCCCGTGAGGAACAAATAGCCCTCCTCGTCCAGCCGGCCCTGATCACCGGTGCGGAACCAGCCGGCGGTGAAGGCGGTGGCGTTGGCGGAGGGGTTGTTATCGTAACCCGGCGTCACGTTCGGGCCGCGGATCACCACCTCGCCGATGTCGCCCTGGGCCAACAACGCGCCGTCATCGCCCATGACCGCGACCTCCGGCCCGGCTGCCACGCCGACGGAACCGGGCTTGCGTGCGCGCGGCGGCAGCGGGTTGGCGGCCATCTGATGCGCCGCCTCCGTCATGCCGTACGACTCCAGCACGGGAGCGCCGAACACAGTCTCCAATTCCGCCATCACCTGGGGCGGGAGCGAGGCGGAGGAGGAGCGGATGAGGCGTAGCCGGGCCGCCCGGGCGGCGTCCGCGTGTGCACGCATCCGCATCAGGATGGCCTGGTGCATGGTGGGAACGGCCGTGTACCAGGTCGGCCGCACGCTCTCGAGCCACTCGCCGAACTTGAACGCGTTGAAGCCGGGCGTGCAGCACACCGCGGCGCCGGCCGAGAGCGAGGCAGTAACGGCGGCAATCAAGCCGTGGATGTGGAACAGCGGCATGACGTTGAGGCAGGTGTCCGCCGGGGTCAGCGCCAGGGCCGCGGCGATGTGGCGCGCGGAAGCGGCGAGGTTGGCGTTGGTCAGCGGCACGATCTTGGGCCGCGCCGTGGTGCCGGATGTGTGCAGCACCAGTGCCATATCCTCCGGCCTAGGCGCTTCAGCGCTCGCTGATCCCGTTGGCAGGGCGGAGGCGTCCAGGGTGAAGCTGCCGGCGGGCCCGTCCATGGGATGCAGGGTAAGGACGGGCACGCCGAGGCGGTCCGCCGCGTCCTTGGCCGGGCCTGCCTCGCCGGCGGCGAGCAGGATGGCGGCGGGTTGCAGGTCCTGCAGGTAGAACTCGAACTCGTCGGCCTTGTAGGCGGGGTTGAGCGGGGCGGCGCAGCACGAGCCGGCGACGCTCAAGAAGGCGCTGGCCATCTCCGGCCCGTTCGGCAGCACGATCGCCATCCGGTCGCCGCGGCCGATGCCGGCCCCGGCCAGGGCCGACCGCATGGCGGCGGCATGCTCAAGCAGGCCGCCGCCGCTCATCCAAGGGCGGCCGGGTGCGCCGATCGCACGCTCACTGCCGAGGGTGGAGACGATATCCCAGACGGTCGCGTTCATCGGCGGTCAACCCTTGCCAGCGTGCCGCGCGGCGCGCGGATGGATCGCTTTAATCGACGGACCGGCACGAAACCAGACCCGGTGTCACCGTTGCGCGGCCCGCACCGGCTCCCAGTCACCGAGGACGGCGTCGCTGGCCGGCTGC
The DNA here is from genome assembly GCA_964235625.1 of uncultured Acetobacteraceae bacterium. Taxonomy (GTDB): domain Bacteria; phylum Pseudomonadota; class Alphaproteobacteria; order Acetobacterales; family Acetobacteraceae; genus LMUY01. The sequence continues at coordinate 1,263 of CAXSEK010000384.1, read as the reverse complement.
AGGCGGATCACGGCCCGCGTCGCCGGGACGCCGGATTTCATGCGCTTGAGCACGAACATCGCCAGTAGCGCCGCCAGCAGGTTTGCGCCGCTCGCCACCCAGAACACGGCGACCCAGCCGTGGCTGGCCTGCAAATTGACCGAGAGCGGAACCAGCAGGGCGGCCGTTCCCTTGGCGGTGTAGAGCATGCCGTAATTAGCGGTGCAGTAGCGGCTGCCGAACCGGTCACTGCAGGCGGCGGGGAACAGGCTGTAGATCTCACCCCAGGCGAAGAACACCAGGCCGGTGAGGATGACGAACATCACGGGGTCATGCGCGAAGACGACCAGGGCGGCGATACCCACCGCCTCCATCAGGAAGGCCACGAACATCGTGTTTTCCCGGCCGATCTGGTCGGACACCCAACCGAAGAGCGGGCGGGTGACGCCGTTCATCACCCGGTCGATCGAGAGGGCGAAGGTGAGGGCGGGGAGGGTCAGACCCATCAGGTTCACGCCCTTGGTCGCCACGCCGTAATCGGTGGCGATGGTGGCCAGTTGGGCGGTGGCCATCAGCCCACCTGCCCCGACCAGCACGAAGATCACATACATCAGGTAGAACGACGGCTCGCGCAGCACCTGGGCCGGCGTCTTGTCCTGCCGGGAGACGGCGTGCGCGGGTGCGGCGGGCGGCTTGCGCAGGAACAACGCGGCGAGCACGACGCAAGCGCCCTGACCCAGCCCGAATGTCAGGAATGCTGATTGGTAGCCGTGGCTGCTGACCCAGTTGGAGATCGGGATGATGGTCAATGCGGAACCGGCGCCGAAGCCCGCCGCCGTCAGCCCGGCCGCCAGCCCGCGGCGGTCGGGGAACCACTTCATCGCGTTGCCGACCGCGGTGCCGTAGACCAGCCCGGCACCTAGCCCCGTGACCGCCGCACCGGCGTAGAGCACGGGCAAGGAGTCGGCCATCGCGTTGAGCGACCACCCAGCCGCCACCAGCACGCCCCCGGCCATGGTGGCAAAGCGTGGCCCGATCCGGTCCACCAAATAGCCTTCGAGCGGGAGCAGCCAGGTCTCGGCGATGACGAACACGCTGAACGCGACCTGGATGGCGCCCCGTCCCCAGTGATGCGCCGCGTCCATAGGCCCGACGAACAGCGTCCAGCTGTATTGCAGGTTGGCGATCAGGATCATGCCAACGATCCCGAGGCCGAGTTGCAGCCAGCGTCCGTTTCCACTCGTCATTCGCGCCATTCCAGGATTGTACGGCGAGGTCTAGGCC
>CAXSEK010000383.1:0-3603 GCA_964235625.1 uncultured Acetobacteraceae bacterium | reverse complement strand
AACCATCTGGCGACGGAACTCAGGCGAATACGGCGGACGCGTCTTGGGCATCAGGAACACCGCTGGTGAAAGCTTCAGGGGTTCCACGAAACCGGGTCAATTCCACTTGGACACTGCCGCTATCGTTCCGGCGGCCAAGCACCGCAACGGTTGATCAGCCCTTTCAGCGGATCAACGTCGTAATTGCGCTTCTCTATGTCGGCTTGCTGCCTTTGCCGACGAGCATGCCGCGTGATGATGCACTCCGTTAGCCGGAGTGCCCAAAGATGCCATCCTACGCGCCGGACCCTGTATCAATCGCGGGTAAGTCCCCGGACATCCATGAACGAACGCAGGTCCTCGTCGTGGGCGCGGGTCCCGCCGGGCTGACCGCCGCACTGGAACTGGCAAGTCACGGCATCCAGGTGGTCCTGGTCGATGAGAATCCGATCCCGGCCGAGACCGCGGGGGAGGACGTGCCGCTGCTGTTCGGGCAGCGGGCGACGGGCGCGATGCGCAACCGCAACGCCATGCTGGATGCCGTGCTTGAGAGCGAGCCGGCCTTCGCCCAGGCCTTCGAGGCCGGGGTGGATATCCGACTCGGCAGCGTCGCCTGGGGCCTGTATGCGAATGGCCGCAGCGTGGGCTGGCTGCCGGGGCCGGTGGCCGGGTTGGCCGATGGCGAGCGGTCCTGGTTGCTGGCCTGCGACCGGGTGATCGTCGCGGCCGGGCGGCGCGACATGGGGCTGGCCTTCCCGGGTTGGGACAGGCCAGGCGTCATGGGCGTGGCGGCCGCCAGCCGTCTTGCGTCTGTCTACGGCGTGCTCGGCGCCCGCCGGGCCGTGATCCTGGGAACGACGGCGGAGGCGCTCTCGGCTGCCCTGCTGCTACAGGGCAACGGCATCACCGTCGTAGCGGTCGTCGAACAGGCGTCCGCGCCGGTCGGCCCGTCGGACTTGGTGCAGAACGTAGCGGCGGCCGGCATCCCGGTCCTGTGCGGCCGCGTGATCGCCCGTGCCGAGGGGGACGACGAGGGCGTCACCGCCGTGGTGCTCGCCGCGATCTACCCGGATGGGCAGCACCAGCCCGGCAGCCGGCAGGTCGTGGCTTGCGACACGGTGGTGCTGGGGATCGCCGTGGTACCGGCAATCGAATTGCTCGAGGCCGTCGGCTGCAAGGTTGGGTTCCAGGCCCAGCGAGGCGGGTTCGTCCCCGCCCTTGATGCGAGCCTGGCGCTTTCGGTGCCCGGCTTCTACGCGGCTGGAGATTGCGCCGGCATTTGGCCGCAGAAGTCCCTGTCGAGCGACGTGGCGGCCGCCGAGGGGCGCCGCGCGGCCCGGGCGGTGGCGGTCTCGCTGGGCTTGGCCCAAGGCGGTGCCGCCCCGCTGCCCGAGCCAGATCCAATTCCTTTCGATCCCGCCGCCTACCGTCTGGCCTGGGTGCGCGCGAGCGTGGTCGAGGCCGAAGGGGAGCCGCATGTCTGCCGCTGCGAGGAGGTCACGGCCCGGGAAATTCTGGAGGTCCGGCCGCCGCGCTACCTGGCCTGGGATGATAAGACGGGCCGCAACGACCGCAGCCTGCGCAGCATGCTGGGCGAGGGCAATCCGCATCCCGACCAAGTGAAGCGGCTCACGCGAGCCGGCATGGGGCTGTGCCAGGGACGCCGCTGCCGCGAGCAGGTGCAGTCCCTCCTGGCCCTCGGCGCGGGCGTGCCGCTCGGCGCGGTCCCACTGGCCAGCTACCGCGCCCCGGTCCGGCCATTGTCGCTTCGTCTTGCGGGACAGACCCGGGAGGTGCTCGCGATGGCGCAGCACTGGGACACCTGGTTCGGGATGGCGGCGCAGTACCTGCCGCCGTGGCGAGTACCGCACGAATACACGGTGGGAGGGCGGCCGACCGGCGAGAAGGCCGCCAGCGAATGCGCGGCACGATCCTGGCCGATGCGGGGATGCCGCGGGGCAGTGCAGTCGTTGTCATCGGTGGCGGCGTCACCGGGCTGAGCGCGGCCTGGTGGCTGGCGCGCGCGGGCATGGGCGTGACGGTGCTTGAGAAGGGCATCGTTGGCTGGGAGGCCTCGGGGCGCAACGGCGGCGGGTGCTCGCATCACTTCAGCCCGCTGTTCGCGGAGGAGCAACGGCTGTGGCCCCTGATGGACGGGCTGCTCGGCTACCCCACCGAGTTCCAGCGCACCCGCGGCCGGCTGGCGTTCAGCGCCGAGCAGATGGAGTTGTACGGCCGCGCTATGGAGAACGGCGCCCGCGCCGGGTTCGAGACCGAGGTGCTGGACCCCAGGCAGGCGCGGGAGATGGCGCTGTTTGCCGGAGACAACGTGCATGGCGGCTACTTCTACCGGTTCGGCGGCCATGCCAACCCACACCGCACGGTACAAGCCTATGCCTGGGCGCTGCAAGATCTCGGCGGCAGGATCCTGCAGCACACGGTGGTCTCGGGGTTCAAACGCGAGGGCGGGCGCGTGACGGGTGTGCAGACGAGCCGCGGCCTGATCGGCTGCGACCACCTGGTCCTGGCGGCGGGCCCGCAGGGCGGCGGGCTGGCGGCGCAACTCGGCACCGTGATCCCGATGGTTCCGGCCCGGGCCGAGATGATCGTGACCGAGCCAGTCGCGATGATGCCGGTCACCGCCGTGGACGGGAACGGGCTGTATGGCCGGCAGACCCTGCGCGGCAACCTCGCTTATGGCGGCGGCCCGCACGAGTGGCTGGACGAGTTCGAGGATGCGCCCGTGCCACTACGGGCCAGCACGCCGCTGATGCAGAACATCGCCGCCCGGCTGGGCGAGATGTTCCCCAAGGCCGACCATGCCCGCGTTATCCGCTCCTGGGCCGGCTTCATCGAGAACACGCCCGACGGACGGCCGGTGATTGACGTGCTGCGGACCGCACCGAACGTGGTGGTGGCGACGATGTCCGGTGTGGGCTTCGGCTTGTCGCCCGCGGTCGGCCATGTCGTGCAGCAGCTGGTCACCCAAGGGCATTGCGACTTTGCGGACATCTCCAGCTTTCGCCTGGGCCGGTTCGCGGCGCTGGAAGCTGACTGGCGCGACCTTCAGGGCTGGCGAGGCATACCAGCGACGGCTCCTAGCTAGCCCGCCAGGTCAGACGACGAGGGTGAGGTCGCTGAGGGGACGGGCGGAGCAGGCCAGGATATAGCCCTCTTCCTCCTCATCGGGCGCCAGCCCGCCCTGGTGGCGCATCGCCACGCGGCCCGCCAGGCAGCGGACCCGACACGTGCCGCAGATTCCGCTGGCGCAGCCGCACGGGATGATGACGACTTGGCGCGTCGCCGCCTCCAGGATGGTCTCGTTCGCGTTCACGCCGAAGCTGCGCTCGCCCAGGCGAACCTGGTACACCGGCCCCGCACCGGCGTCCTCCGGCGCAGCAGGCCGGACCGGGAGGTCGACCGGCCCGAAATGCTCGGTGTGGAACTGCCCTTCCGCCCCACCCTCCGCGGCATGGATCAGTCGCATCGCCTGCATGAAACCGGCTGGGCCACAGCAGAACACCTCCCGCCGGCCAAGATCCGGGATGGCGGTCGAGAGCAGGCGGCGTGAGGCGCGGCCGCGATAGCCGAACCATCCGGGTGCCGGGCGGGTGAGCGTAACCG
>CAXSEK010000382.1:0-3614 GCA_964235625.1 uncultured Acetobacteraceae bacterium | reverse complement strand
TAGATCGGCACCGTGCCGATCGGCACGGGCGAGTTGCGCATGATCCAGCCGCGGATGTTGTGGATGTTGCGCCCTGTGGACAGGTCCATGACCGTGTCCGCCCCCCAGCGCGTGGCCCAGACGAGCTTCTCCACCTCGTCCGCGGCGGAGGAGGTGACGGCGGAGTTGCCGATATTGGCGTTGATCTTCACCAGGAAGTTGCGCCCCAGAATCGTGGGCTCCAGCTCCGGATGATTGATGTTGGCGGGGATGATGGCCCGGCCGCGGGCGATCTCGCTGCGGACGAACTCCGGCGTGATGAAGGCGGGGATCTCGGCGCCGAAGTCCTCGCCGTCCGCGCGGCGGGCCTCGGCGCCTTCGTGCATCGCAGCGCGGCCGAGGTTCTCACGGTGGGCGACGTACACCATTTCCTCGGTCACGATCCCGGCACGCGCGAATTCAAGCTGGGTCACAGGCGCGCCGGGCTGGCCGGCCCAAAGCGCCGGGGCTGCCGGGCACTCTGGGACCAGGCGGTCGGTATTACCGTTATCCTCCGGCTTCACCACGCGGGCCACTGGCGCCATGAACCCGCGCCTCGCAAGCCAAGCTTCGCGCACCCGCGGCAGCCCTTGCGTGAGGTCGATGACGGCGGCGTCGTCAGTGTAAGGGCCAGAAGTGTCATACAGCCGAACCGGCGGCTCCACTGCCGTGCGGTCTAGCGGGACCTCCCGGAACGGAACCGCCAGGTCGGCCCGACCCGGCGGCATGCTGTAGATCTTGTGCGATCCCGCAATCGCCCCCGTCGTCACGGCGCTCGGCTTCTGCTGGTAGGTCATTCTGGCGCTCCCATTTGCGGCGAAACGTGGGCGCCAACACCAAATGGGCTCCCCATCCCTACGCCGGCATGATCCGGATCAGGTAACAGGGTCACCGCGTTGCGACATGCCACAAGAGAGCATGCGCCAGCGATATCTCAGTCCCTTATCGGGACACCCCTTGGCGAGAGTAAGCGTCTGCCGCTGCAGCGGCCTTGTCAATCGTCCCGATCAGCCGTGCATCGTCTTGCGCGCCGGTTCACCCTGCTGCGGGGTGCCGCCGGCCTTGCGTGCCGGCGTGTGCGCCTCGGCCATAATGCCACGCATGTCCCGCAGGAATGCAGCGCCCTTGAGCGTCCGTTGCACGAGCACGCTGCGGCGGTCGGCGGGGTCCACCTTGCGGCGGGCTAGGTCCAATTCGCCGAGCCGGTCCAGCGCGCGGGTGATCGCAGGCTTGGACACATTCAACTCGGCCGCGAGCCCACGGACGGTATGCGCGCCTTCCTGCAGATAGCAGGTTAGGAACACCCCAAGCTGCCGTGCCGACAAATCCGGCCCATCACGCCGGACAAGCGCCACGACCGTGTCCCGCAGGATGCCGACCAATTGGTCGGCGGAAGATGAAGTCGCCATAATCTTATCCTTTTCTACCCCGGAATGGTCCAGCTAGGGCTGAACGGCCGGGTTGCACTGGTTGGGCTGCACCTGTCTACGATGAGACGGTCCTGCAAGCTAGCGTAGCAAGTGACACTCGACCGGTAATTACTTCTACGACATAAGTTTAGATGCCGATGACGTTACCAAATGGGTTAGACCATGACCGGAACATGAATGAAATTTGAGATTGCCGTGAATGCAGCTCGTATTGCCTGGGCTTCACCGCCTTCAGGCCGTCCGGGCGTGGTCGAATCGTTCCAGGCATAAGTGTCCAAGTGTAACCACGGCGTCGGCTGCGTCACGAAACGTTGAAGAAACAGAGCAGCCGTCACTGCTCCCGCCATTGGCTTGGAACTGACGTTGTTGAGGTCGGCGACCTTGCTCGACAGCCATGGTTCATACCCGGGCCAAAGTGGCATGCGCCAGACTGGGTCATACTCGGCCTCGCCGGCCGCCAGCATCGCCGCCGCCAACCGCTCGTCGTTGCAGAACATCGCCGGCAGGTCGGGCCCAAGGGCCACCCGAGCCGCGCCGGTGAGCGTCGCCGCGTCGAACAGCACGGCAGGTTGCTCGTCGGACGCCTCCGCCAGCAGATCGCAAAGCACCAGCCGGCCCTCGGCATCGGTGTTGCCGACTTCCACGTGCAAGCCGCGCCGGGTGAGCAGCACGTCGGATGGGCGCATGGCCCGGCCGGAGACGCTGTTCTCCACGCAGCCGAGCCGCAGCACCAGCCGGACGGGCAGGTTCGCCGCCATGATCATGCGGGCCAGGCCGAGCATAATGGCCGCACCCCCCATGTCCTTCTTCATTCGCAGCATGCCGGCGGACGTCTTGAGGTCGTAGCCGCCCGTATCGAAACAGACGCCCTTGCCGCAGAGCGCGACCAGCGGCGCGTCCGGCGCTGCCGCCGACCCTTGCCAGCGCAGGCTCGCCACCACCGGCGCCCGGTCGGACCCGGCGCCCACCGCGGCGATGGTGGGGTAGTCGCGCACCAGGTCGACACCCGTGACGAGGCTGGTCACCGCCCCGAACGCCTCGCCCACCCGCACCAGGGCGGCAGCGAGTTCGGCTGGGCCGAGCCGGTCGGCCGGCATGTTGATCAGGTCGCGCACCAGCCAGGCCGCGCGCGCCGCCTCCGTCTGCAGCCCGCGTGGCGCAGCCAGGCGGGGGACCGGGCGCGCCGGCTTGAACGCAGTGAACTGGTAGGCACCGAGGCAGAAGCCGAGCGTCGCGTCGGCAGCGGGGAAGTCCCCCGGCAAGACGTGCCACACCCCCTCGGGCAGGGCGATCAGCGCGCCGAACAGATGCGGGTCCCGCTTGTCCCCGAGGCCGAATACCGCCCCCTCGATCCCCGAGCCGCCGGGCAGCAGCCGCAGCTCCCCCGCCGCCGCGGTGAAGCCGCCAGAGCGCAGGAAGGCGGCGTGGGGTGAGGTTGCAAGGAACGCGTCCAGCCCGTCGGGGCGGAGAGCGGTGACGGGCAAGCCGGGCGAACCCGGCTCGGCCAGGCAGTCCAGGTCACGGTCGAACATCCCGAGGTTGTCGCCCATCTTGCCGCGTCCTGACAAGCACGCGCCGGGCGAGAACGACCGCTTGCATTTGCCGCCGCAACGCCCAACCATTGCCTCATGTCGGGCTTTCCCTCCCGTGTGAAGGCCGTGCTCGGGCCAACCAACACGGGCAAGACCCATCTCGCGATCGAGCGGTTGCTCGCGCACTCGTCCGGCATCATCGGCTTCCCGCTGCGCCTGCTCGCCCGCGAGAACTATGACCGCATGGTCGCGCGCAAAGGCGCCAAGCACGTCGCCCTGATCACCGGCGAGGAGAAGATCGTCCCGCCGGACGCGCGCTGGTACGCCTGCACGGTGGAGGCGATGCCGCTGGACCGGGCGGCCGAATTCGTCGCGGTAGACGAAATCCAGCTCTGCGCCGACGCCGACCGCGGCCACATCTTTACTGACCGCCTGCTGCATGCCCGTGGCATGGTGGAGACCATGTTCCTGGGCGCCGAGACCATCCGCCCCCTGCTGCAGCGCCTGGTGCCGCAGGCAGAGATCGAGACGCGGCCGCGCCTGTCCCAATTGCGCTTCGCCGGGCCGGAGAAGCTTGTCCGCCTGCCACCGCGCACCGCCGTGGTCGCGTTCTCGGCCGGCGAGGTCTACGCCA
>CAXSEK010000381.1:0-3639 GCA_964235625.1 uncultured Acetobacteraceae bacterium | reverse complement strand
GACGCGCTGGCGGCGTCCCGGCTCGGTGGGATTAACCGCGATATCTTGCAGGCGGCTGGTGTGGCCGAGCCGTTCACCGTCCTGGCAAGGAGCTTCGACGAGGTGAGTGCCGGGATTGCTCCCGGGTTGCGTGCCGATCTGCGAGCGAGACTCGGCGAGGGCCATGTCGGCACCCGGGCGCCGACCTTCGCTGAGGCGCTGATCCGGCAACCACGTGCCGGCGCCACCTGCCCGGGCAAGCCTCGACTGGTGTTGGAGCCGCCGGAGAGCCATGGGGACCACTGCTTGGTCGTCGCCGTGCTGGGGACGGTGCTTGCCGGGCATTTCGGCGCGGATCCGGCGACGGTGTTCGTGGCCGGCATGGCGCATCACCTGCATAACGCCGTGCTACCCGATAGCGGGTTCGCCGGCGAGATCCTGCTTGGAGACGAATTGGCGCCCCTAATGCGCCGGTTGTTCGATCGTGAGTTGGCTACCTTGACGGCAGGCGTGGCGGAAACCGTGCGCGCGGCCCTAGCCACGATCGGTGACGCGGACACGCCGGAGGGTCGCGCCTTCAACGCCGCGGACGTGATGGACCGGGTGTTGCAGATGCGACAGTACGACCGGGTTGCCGCCTTTACCACGTCTCAGGCGCTGGACGATCTCGAGCTGGTCCATGCCGGCCCGATCCAGGCGTTCCACTACGCCGTGCTGGCGGAGGCCGGCCTGCCGTGAACCTCCGCAGCCCGGTAACGGGCCGGGATCTTACCCTGTCGGGCCACGTGCTCATTGCCGATGGGGAACGTTGGCCGGTGATCGACGGCATCGCCTTCCTCCGCGCCGATCGCGCCGGGTTGGCCGAGGCGGCCTTGTCCCGCCTGGATTTCGGGGACACGGAGGGAGCGCTCGTGCTGCTGCTGGGCGATCAGGACGGTTGGGCTCGCACCCCGCCCCCGACCGAGGAGGCACGGCGCCAGGTGATCCAACAGCGGGACCGGCTGAGCTTCCGGGACGCCATGGACCTGCTGGCGTTCGGCCCAGTCGGCACCTATTTCGCCCATCGCTGGTCGGACCCGACGTTCTTGTCGGGCCTGGCGCTGGCACAGAGCTACTGGGGTGCGCCCCGCCGCGTGCTGGAGCTGGCATGTGGTGCCGGGCACTACCTCCGCGCCTTCACCGGCCATGCCGGGGAGGTGATCGGCGGCGACCTGGTGTTCGCCAAGCTGTGGCTGGCTCGCCATTGGATCGCCCCGGCCGCGACTTTGGTCTGCTTCGATGCGGCGTCCCCCTGGCCGTTCGCGGACCGCGCCGCCGACCTGCTGTTCTGCCAAGACGCGTTCTACTTCCTGCCGGAAAAACGGCAGGTTTCCGCCGAGATGCTGCGCGTGGCGAACCGCGTGCTAGTCGGGCACATGCACAACGCGTTGGTGGACAACCTCTCGGCCGGCGAGCCGCTTGAGCCCGCCACCTACGCCGCCATGTTCCCCGCGCCGGACTTGTTCGATGACCGTGAACTTACGGCGGCACTGATCGAGGGCCGGGTGCCGCGCAAAGCATCTGTTGCCACCCTGGCCGATGCGCCCGCCATCACTCTGGCCGTGGGCACCGCGGCCCCCGGCATTGCCGCCGGCGAGCTGACGATGCCGCGACCCGGCCGCCCCCTGCGGCGCAATCCGCTTTACGCCGGCCGTGAGATCCGCTGGCCGTCCGACCGCTACGAACGCGAATACGGACCGCTCGCCACCTACCCTGCCGCCAGCGACGCCCCCGAGACAGCCCTGGCCGGTGAAGATGCCACGATCGACCGCTACGCGAACCGCCGCGAACTGATCGACCTTCCCGAACGATGGTAGCTTGGAACCTGGATACATGATCCGCTGGGGTATCGCCGGGTGCGGCTGGGTGGCGCGGGACTACGTAGCTCCCGCCATCGTGCAATCCGCCGACGGCGCGCTCGTCGCATTGCACGACCTCTCGCCCGCGGCCCTCGCCCGCGCCGCCGCTCTGTTCCCCTCCGCCACACCCTACAACGATCCGGCCGCCTTCTTCGCAGCTATCAATGCCGTGTACATCGCGTCTCCGAATGACGCGCACCGGCCGTTGGTCGAGGCTGCGGCTGCAGCTGGTGTTCCCGTGTTGTGCGAGAAGCCCATGGCCACCACCCTGGCGGATGCCCGCGCCATGGTTGCCGCCTGCGAGCGGGCCGGCGTGACCTACGCCACGGCGTTCGACCAGCGGTTCCACCCCGCCCACCAACATCTCGCTACCCTCGTCCGGTCCGGCCGGCTCGGCACCGTCACCGCCATCCGCATCGCCTATTGCTGTTGGGTCGGGCGGGAGTTCCTGAGCCAGGACGGGGGTGACAACTGGCGCATCGACCCGGCGCGGGCCGGGGGCGGTGCGCTGATGGACCTCGCTCCGCACGGGCTGGACCTCGCTTCGATCTTGTTGGCCGAGCGGATCACCGACGTCGCCGCCATGGGCCAGTCCCGCGTACACGGCTATGCAGTGGAGGATGGGGCGTTGCTGATTGCCCGCACGGCCGGCGGGGTGCTGCTGCAATTGCACGTCGCCTATAACTGCCCCGAGACCTTCCCGCGCCGCCGTTTGGAGGTGATCGGCACCGCCGCCCAGATCGTCGCCACCGACACGATGGGGCAAACCCCCGGCGGCACGCTTGACCTCACCGATGCCACCACGGGTGCCGTTCAACGGTTGGACGTGCCGGGCGCTGAGCGGTCTCCCTTCCTCAACCAGGTCGAGGCGTTCGCCGCGGCCCTGCTCACGCGGACGCCGTTCGCCTTCGGCCCCGCCCACGACCTCCACATCATGGACCTGGTGCTGCGTGCCCAGGCCCAGGCAACACCGGGCCTCTCCCATGCCGCCTGACCATTTCCTGCCGCCCGACCTGCCGGACGCAGCGGCCGCCTATATCCAATCGATGCCGCCGGGCCGGGTGGAGCTGTTCAGCCTGGCGCCGCTGGACCAAACGGGCGTGGCTTGCTGGAACGCGATCTTCCTCAACCAGGACGGCACGCGGTTCCACGGCGTGACCCCGCACGGCGTCGGCTACGGCACCACGGACGCCGAGGCGATCATCGGCACCACGGGCGAACTGGCCGAGGCGGTGCACTCTGCCGGCGCCATCGCCCGCTTCCCGCGCCGCACCGGCAGCTATGCGGCCCTCGCGGCCGAACTGGGCGCGCAGGGCATCGCCGACCCGCTCACCCTTTGCCTGCCCGCCGGCAGCCCGGTCGATCACGACACGGTCATGGAGTGGGTGCCCGCCCAGCGCTGGCCCAGCGGCGGCAGCGTGCTGGTGCCGACCGAAATCGCGGCCTGCTCGGTCGGAGATTTCTCGCCCGGCTACCAGCCTTTCACCACCCCCATCACCAACGGGCTCGGTGCCGGCCCGACGCTGGATTTCGCCATCGGCCACGGTATCTGCGAGCTGCTGCAGCGCGACGGCAATGGCACCGGCTTCCGCGCCATGGACCGCGGCATCGTGCTGGATTTGGGGGACGGGCCGGCGGACCCGCGGACCCGCGCGCTGCTGGCCCGGCTGGCGGCGCTGAACATCGACGTGATCCCCAAGTTCGCCTCGGACGAGTTCGGCGTGGCCGGCGTGTAATGCGTCGGCGGCGAGCGGGACGCGTC
>CAXSEK010000380.1:0-3651 GCA_964235625.1 uncultured Acetobacteraceae bacterium | reverse complement strand
GTCATGCCAGGGCTTGACCCTGGCATCCACGGCGTCGCATCGGCACGGGCTTGGTGGCGTCGTATGAGCTGCTGGCCAACGCATACAACGTGTTCCGGCTAACGCCGTGCATGCCAGGCTCAAGGCCTGGCATGACGGTGGTGCGGTAGTCCCTAGGGAACGGTCGAGGCCGGCGGGGCAAAAGCGGGGCTGACCACGGGCGGGACCGTGTCGGCCGGGGAGGCCTTGATGCCTGCAGACGGCGCCGAGTACCAGTTCGGCACCGTCGCTGGAAGGTCCTTGTGCGCGTCTTGCACGGCGCTTTCCCGGTGTTGCTGATACAGGCTGCGGTAGGTGGCGTAGGGGTCCAGCGCCGTCTTGTCGATCGAGTCGGTCTCGGTCAGCAGGCGGGCACGGCCGTCCACGGCGCTGACCACGAAGCGGGTCGTCCCGAGCGCGTTGCTACCGCCGAAGCTCAGCCAGGTGAGCGGGTCGAGCGTGGTGTTGATGCCGTAGCCGACGGCGTCCCGCGGATCGTTGGGGCCAAGCACCGGCAGGAACAGGAACGGGCCGCTGGGAACGCCCCACAAGGCCAGCGTCAGGCCGAAATCCGTGTCGTGATCGGGGAAGCCCAGGCCGGTCGCAACGTCAAACACGCCGCCGGCCCCGGCGGTGGTGTTGATCAGGATGCGCATGAACGTGTTGCCCGCTTTGCGCGGCTTGCCCTGCAGCACGTCATTGGTGAACTGCGCCGGGTTGCCGAGGTTGGACAGCACGTTGTGAAGGTGGGTGCGGACCGTGCCCGGCACGGTGTCACGGTAGGCGCTCGCCACGGGGTGCAGCGCATTTCGGTCGAGGAACTCGTTCACCGCGTAGTTCTTGCGGTTGAGCGGCTCGTAGGGGTCGTTGCGCTCGGTGTATTCGGCGACATCCTCCTTGGAGGTGCCCGGTGGGGGTGGCGTGGCGCAACCGGACAGCAGAGCGGCGGCCAGACCCAGCAACGGCAAGACAACGGCGGAACCGCGCATGACGTCCTCGGGTAACGGGTATCGCGGTAGTCATCTGTGGCTGGCTGTGTAGCGAAGGACCGGCACGTTGCCGCGCCGGATCATCTACTATCGCGTGCGGCTGCTAGGCAATGTTGGCCCGGACGTGCGCGCCGGTTTGTCCGGGGTGGTGGCCGTGGTGCCACTTGGCACGTCCTCAATCCTCGGGGCTGGAACGGTGTCCGAGCAATTCGGGCCGATACTCGAAATGCATGGTGTCGAAATGCGACCAGCGGCCACCCCAGATGAAGCCGTGGCGCTCGAAGATGGCGACGATCTCCGGCGGGACGCGGTTGCGCCAGACCGGGCCGTCCGCGCCGGGCCGGCTCCAGCGCCAATAGTCCGAGGCTGAAGTGTTGATGTCGATGGCGGCGCCCCAGGAATGCATGCTCGTCTGGTCCGTGCCCGCGACCACCCGGCAGTTATAGGTGCCACCTATCGGGGTAAGGTAGCGCCTATCCTGCGGCGGCAGCTCGTCCAGCTCGCGCGAGACCGCGGCCAGGTGGCGATCCACGCCGTTGACCGAGGTGATGCTCACCGCACGCCCCCCCGTCTTGGGCAGCCATACGATGCGGACGAGCTTCGGCGTGACCTCCCCGGCGCGGCAATCGCCGTACATCTTGTCGAAGAATGCCTGGTTGCGGGTCCGGCCGGGGTCGTCCGCCGGCGGCAGCAGCGGGGCGCCGGCCGGGTAGGGCAGGGCCAACTGGTCCAGGATGGAGGCGGGCCGCCCCTCGCCGACGGGCATGCGGGTGCCGTCGCGCCAGATCAGGTTGGTGCCGTCAAACCCGCTCAACGCGTCCGGATAGGCGCGGACCAGGTCCTCGACGGAGGCGGCGTGGCCGGTGCCGGATAGGAGCAGCAGCAGTGCGGCCATCGCAAGTCGTCTCACGACACCGCTCCGACGATCAGGTCACCGACGCGGCGGCGGAGTGCTGCGATGCCGGTATCGCGGTGCCGGGAGGGATGGACGCGGTTGGTGAGCAGCGTCCAGGCCAGGCCGCGGTCGAAATCGAGCCACAGGCCGGTGCCGGTAAAGCCGGTGTGGCCGATCGTGGCGTCCGAGCAGGCATCGCCGCCGGACCAGCCCTCGTACAGCACCTCCCAGCCCAGCGCCCGCGTGGCGGACTGCCGGGGCGGGAGTGGCCCGCCCAGAACGCGCTCAGCCGCATCGAGCACGCCGTCCGCCGTGCCGAACAGCCCGGCATGGCCGGACACGCCGCCGAGCGCGAAGGCGTTCTCGTCATGCACCTCGCCGCGCAGCACCCGGCCGCGCCACGTGCACCGCTCGGTGGCCGCGGTGGCCGCCGGATCGGGCCGGAACGACAGGCCGGGTGGGAGGGGCTGCTCGCCGAGCGGGCGGCCGGTCAGCCGCTCCATCGCGATCCCGAGCAGCATGAAGTTAATGTCCGAATAGACCGGTGGGCCCGCTTGCCAGACGCGCTGGAGGATGAAGGCGCGCAGCGTCGCCGGGTCCTGGCCGTAGGTGTAGAGCGGCTCGACCGCGGGCAAGTGGGTCTGGTGGGCGAGGCACTGGCGGATTGTCAGGCGGCGCTCGGGGGCGGTCAGGTCATACTGGCGCAGGTCCGGGATCGCCGCCGCCAGCGTGTCGTCCAGCCCGATTCGGCCCTGTGCCACCAGGTCCAGGATGGTGGGTGTCGTGAACAGCACCTTGGTGAGGGAGGCGAGGTCGAACCAGGTTTCCGGATGCATGGGGGCGGGGGTCGGCTCAATCTGCGCGTGGCCGAACGCCTGGATCGCGCGGTCGCCCGCCTGGGTCACGACGCCGAGCACGGCGCCCGGGATGGCGCCGGCGACCGCTTGGGCCACCGCGGGGCTGGCCGCCGCAAGCATATCGGCCGCCGTCATCGTTCGGTCTCCCCGCGTGGTCGGTCCTGCTACCAGCGGCCGGGCCGTGCGTCGAGTTCAGGCCGCGCCGGATTGCGGATGGCACGGACCCGGTGCCAGACTGCGTAATGATCACGCGGCGTTCTTTTGCGGCCTCGGTGCCGATCCTTGCCCTGGCCGCGCCGGCCGAGGCGCAGGATCCGTTCGCCGCTTTCCTCGCCGGCGTGCGGGCCGATGCCGTCGGCAGCGGGATCACGCCGGCCACCGTCGACCGTGCCTTCGCCGGGCTGAAGCCGAACGCGAAGGTGCTCGAGCTGGACGGCCATCAGCCGGAGAAGACGCAGAGCTGGGAGCGCTACCGCACCAGCCGGGTGTCCGACCAGCGCGTGGCGGCCGGACGGCAGGCCATGCTGGCCAACAGCGCCGGGCTGAAGGAGGTCGTACGCCGGTATGGCGTCGATCCGGGCGTAATCGTGGCGATTTGGGGGTTGGAGTCTAATTTCGGTGGTTACACTGGGGGGTTCTCGGTGATCGAGGCCCTGGCCACGCTGGCCGTGGACGGGCGGCATGCTGGCTTCTTCCGCACCGAGCTGCTCGCGGCGCTGCGTATTCTGGACCACGGCGACATCAGCCCGTCGCGCATGACCGGCAGCTATGCGGGGGCGATGGGCCAGCCGCAGTTCATGCCCAGCTCCTATTTCGACTACGCGGTGGATTTCGACGGTACGGGGCGGCGGGACATTTGGGACAACCGCAACGACGTGCTGGCCTCGATCGC
>CAXSEK010000379.1:0-3675 GCA_964235625.1 uncultured Acetobacteraceae bacterium | reverse complement strand
GCGGAGGAAGAAAGACTCCACGCGGGCCTCGCGGTCCGGCAGGCGGTTGGCGAGGAAGCCGAGGTCGGCGGCGAAGCGCGGGTCGGGCGGCATGGGGTGGTGGGTCGCCGGATCGAGCGCGTTGTAGACCGGTGTGCAGGCGCGGGCGCCGAGCGCGGTGTAGGCGGCGACCACGGGGGGGCCGCCGCCATAGGTGAGCACATGGTCCAGATGGGGCAGCGCCCGGCGGAGCGGGCAGGCCGGGTCGGGCGTTATGGCGGCGAGGGTGGCGGGGGCGTCCACGTCCCAGAACACCTTCAGGGCACCGGGGCGGGCATGGGCGGTGATGCCGGTGATCAGCTCGTCGTCGAACACGCCGACGCCGCTCGCCTTCACGACGACGTCCGCCCGGTGAGCCTGGTCGAGCACGCCGGCGAGGCCGGCCGGGGTGGCGGGGAAGACGACCGAGGCGGCGTAGGGCGGCGGGTCGATGTCGCGGTGGCTTTGGCGGTCGAACGCGTCCGGTTCGTAGAAGGTGATGTCCCAGCCGAGCGGATGCAGGGCGGAGAGGATGCCGCGGTAGTAGGTGGCGGCGCCGTTCCAGTAGGAGGACAGGAGGGAGGAGCCGTAGAAGGCGAGGGTCTTGCGGGTCATTGGGTGCGGGTTCGGCCCTCACCCCGACCCTCTCCCGTGAAGGACGGGAGAGGGAGAAGCGCGTCGACGGTGTGCATCAACTCCTCGGCGCGGTGGCTGCAGGTGTGGCGGGCGCGGATCGTGGCCAGGCCGCGTGCGGCGAGGGCGGCGGCGAAGTCGGGCTCGTGCAGCAGGCGGCGTGCGTGCCGCTCCACTGCCGCACCGTCTTCCGCGACCAAAAAATCCTCGCCGGGGGTGAACAGGCCTTCCGCGTCGGCCCAGGGGGCGGAGATCAGGGGGATGCCGCAGGCCAGGGCCTCGAACACGCGGATGGTGGGGATGCCGGGCAGGTGGGTGACGTAGAAGCGGCGCGGCACGTGGACGGTGAAGGCGTGGCGGGCGAAGGCCTCGGGGGCGGCGTGGTTGGGCAGCCAGCCGTGATAGCGGGCGCCGTAGCGGTCCAGCATGGCGAGGGCCTCGGCGGGGTAGCGGACGCCGTGGATGTCGAGCGGGATGCCGGCGCGGTGCAGCGGGGCGAGCAAGAAATTCTCCAGCTCCGCCGTGCGCTCGCCGTCGCCCCAATTGCCGATCCAGACGGCGCCGGTGCGTTCGCCGGGTTCGGCCGGGGGGTGGAACAGGGCGGTGTCCGCGGCCTCGTGCCAGACGAACACGCGGCCGGCCCAGCCCCAGCCGCGATACACCGCCGCCAGCGTCTCGCCGAAGGCCAGCACGGCGTCGTAGCCGGACAGGTCGTAGGCGCGCATCGCGTCCGGATCGCTGACGGCGCGGTGGTGGGTGTCGTGGAACAGCAGCAGCCAGGGGGCGCCGGCGCGGCGCAACGCCCCGAGCCGGGCGACCGTGGCGGGGGCGGTCCATTCGTGCACAATCACCACATCCGCGCCGTCCACGGCTTCGGCTGGGTCGGCCGACTCCGGCACCCGGCGGCCGTCCAGGCCGGGATAGTGCGCGCGCCAGCTCTCCAGCGCGACTGGCCCGGCATCGGCGACCAGATTGGCGCGGCTCCACGAATCCTCGGGCTCGACCGTCGCGACCGTGTGGCCGGCCGCCGCCAGCGCGCGGAGCACGCCGCGGAGGAAGTGGGCGTTGCCGTGGTTCCAGCAGGATTCGAGCGAGTGGGCGAAATAGACGAAGCGCATCAGCGGGCCATACGACAAAGCAGCGCCGCTGTCCCCTCCACCATCGCGTCGACCGTATAGCGGGCGGCGTGCCCGGTGGCCGGGGTGGGGTCGGCGAGCGCGGCCTCGAGGGCGGCGATCCAGGCATCGTCATCGCTGGGTGGGACGAAGCGGGCGGCTCCGTCCCACAGCTCGCGGAAGGTCGGGATGTCCGACAGGACCAGCGCCATGCCGGCCTGCGCCGCCTCCAGCACGGCCAGGCCGAACGGCTCGTAGCGTGCGGGGGCGGCGAAGACAGTGGCGCCGGCATAGGCGCGAGCGAGGGCCGGCTCGCCCAGGGTGCCGAGCAAGGCGAGGTTTGGCAGGTGCGCGCGTGTGCCGGGGCCGGCGACCGGGCCGGCGGCACGGACCGGGGCGGATAGGCGCGGGGCGATGCGGTCGAGCAGTGCCGCGCCCTTGCCTTCGTCCCACAGGCGGCCGGCGGCGAGCACGGCACGACCCCGCGGCACGGGTGGCCGATCGAGGGCGCGGCGACCGTTGTGAATGGCGGTGATGCCGGGCAGCCCGTGCACACGACTAACGGCGGCAGCGAAGGCGGCGGTGGGCGCAGCAACGGCATCGGCTCGGCGCAGTCCATCGGCGGTGGCGGAAGCGCGCCAGGCGTAGTCGGCGGGCACCGGGCCGCCGCGGACGGCCGCGAACCAGGTCGCTAGGCAGGAATGCACCATGACGGCGACGGGGATGGGCCAGCGGTGGCGGAGATAGGCGGGGGCGTGAAGCAGGGCGATGTCGGCTTCGAGGGCCGCGAGGGTGCGCGAGGCCTGATCGAGCATGGCCGGTTCATCGGCGAGCCAGTCCAGTGGCAGGCCGGTTTGGACGAGAGCGACCCCTGGGGCGAGCTCGGCGGCCTGGGACGCAGTTGTGGGCGGGCCGACGGTGACGAGGGTGATCGGGTGGCCGCGGTCGGCCAGGCCTCGGGACAGTTCCACGGCGTAGCGCCAGACGCCGCCGACGGTATCGGTGGTCAGGAGGATACGGTGGGTCTGTCGCGAGTGACGATAGGCTCGTTCGGGCATTTCACCGTCATGCCAGGGCTTGACCCTGGCATCCACGGGGGGGGGAAATGATGCCGCTCGGCGACGTGGCCGTGTCGTGTGCGGCGGGTCGGGCCAGTGTGCGTGGGACGCCGTGGATGCCAGGGCCGAGCCCTGGCATGACGGGCGAGGCTTACCGAACCGTGTAGCCCTCGGCGGCGATGGCCTGCCGCACGGCGGCCGTGTCGGGCTGGCCTTCGACGTGGACCTGGCCGGCGGCAAGGTCGACCGTCACCGCCTGGACGCCGGGCAAGGCGCCGACGGCCTGCGTCACCGCGCGGACGCAGTGTTGGCAGGTCATGCCGTCGACGCCGAGGTTGAGCGTCATGAGCGTTCTGCGGCGGGTTGGCCCACGGGTTTCGGCTGCGGCGGGGGCACGTTGACCTTGCCGCCATCATCCAGCGTCACCGGGGGGCTTATCACGACGGTCTCGCCGCCGGTCAGGCCGCCGCGCAGCTCGATCTTGGTGCCGAAATCGCGGTAGACCGTCACGTCGCGCATGTGCACCACGCCGCCATCGCCGACCACCGCGACCCGCAGGCCCTGGCCGTTGAAGATCAACGCTTCGGCCGGAATGGTGATGCCGGGTGCCATGCGGGGGATGCCGATCTCCACCGTCACATACAGGCCGGGGTGCAGCGTGCCGTCGGTGTTCGGCACGTCCACCTGGACCTGCATGGTGCGCGAGGACTGCGCCAATGCCACGGCGCTGCGAGCGACCGTGCCGTCGAACGTGCGGCCCGGCAGTTCAGGGACCATCACCTTCGCGGCCAAGCCATCCTTGATGCCGATCGCGCCGCTCTGCGGCACGTCCATCTGCACGCGCACGATGT
>CAXSEK010000378.1:0-3675 GCA_964235625.1 uncultured Acetobacteraceae bacterium | reverse complement strand
GGAGCGTAGGTGAGCGGGTCGAACAGGATGTCCACCCCGTAGCCCGTTGCATCGCGCGGGTTGGACGGGCCCAACACCGGCAGGAACAGGAACGGGCCTTCCGGCACGCCCCACAGCGCCATCGTGATGCCGAAATCGTTGTCGTGGAACGGGTATCCAACCTCGGCGGCGATGTCGAACAGGCCGCCGACCCCCGCCGTGGTGTTGATCACGAACCGCATGAACGTGTCTCCGGCGCGGCGCGGCTTGGTCTGCACCACGTCGTTGATGAAGATCACAGGGCTCGTCATGTTCGAAAGCAGGTTGTGCACCGGGCGGCGGATCACGCCGGGCACGGCGTAGCGATAGGCGCGGGCGACCGGTGCCAGGACGTAGGTGTCAACGCCGTCATTGATCGCGAAGCCGATCCGGTTCCCCGGCTCGTACGGGTCGTTGTTCTCCCTGAATTCCTTGGTCGCCTCCACATCCGATGCAGGCGGCCGGGTTGCGCAGGCCGTGACGCAGGCGAGGGAAGCGGCGGCGAGCAAGGCACGGATCAAGGGGGATGGCATTGAACGTCCTCGGGAAGTCGGCCGCGGCGAAGCACAGGATGTGGAACAACGAAAGTTCGATCTTGTCTAGCACAGGCAGGAGCGGGCACAACCAAACACAGGACCACCCGGTTGCCGCCGGCTGCCATGCTGCCGCCCTTGCGTTGCAGCGAGGATACACAGATTGGGTTAACGATGAACCAACTCACCGCGATGCACACGCCGCAACCGACCCTCGAGCGCTGGCTGACCGGTCCGCGCTTCGGCGCGCTGCCCGCACCGGGCCATGGCGGCACGCCGCCGGCGCTGTCGTTCGAGTTCTTCCCGCCCCGCACCGATGCGCTGGAGGGCCAGCTCTGGGCCTGCATCCGCCGACTCGAGCGGCTGGCCCCGCGCTTCGTCTCCGTCACCTACGGCGCCGGCGGCACGACGCAGGAGCGCACCCACGCGACCGTCAGCCGCATCGTGGCCGAGACGACGCTCACGCCGGCCGCCCATCTCACCTGCATCGGCGCCAGCCGCGGCGAAGTGGACGACGTGGCCCGGCAATATTGGGACGCCGGCGTGCGCCACATCGTGGCCCTCCGCGGGGATGCCCCCGCCGGCGAGCACTACACCCCCCACCCCGATGGCTACGCCTACGCGAGCGACCTGGTGGCCGGCCTGAAGCGGATCGCCGATTTCGAGATCTCCGTCGCCGCCTACCCCGAGACCCATCCGGGCGCCGTTACCGCCGAGCACGACCTGGACAACCTCAAGCGCAAGCTCGACGCGGGAGCCACGCGGGCCATCACGCAGTATTTCTTCGACCCGGGCCTGTTCCTCAACTTTCTGGACCGTGCGCTGGCCGCCGGCATCACGGCGCCGCTGGTGCCCGGGATCATGCCCGTCTCCAACTTCGCTCAGGCTGCCAAGTTCAGCGCCATGTGCGGCACCTCGGTCCCCGATTGGCTCGCCGGACTGTTCCAGGGTCTGGAGGAGGATGTCGAGATCCGCCGCATGGTCGCGGCCGTGGTCGCGGCGGAGCAGGTGCGCCTGCTGCAGGCCAACGGGGTGGACGAGTTCCACTTCTACACGCTGAACCGCCCGGACCTGACGTACGCTATCGCGCACATCCTAGGTGTCCGCCCGGCCGCGTCAAACGACCAGAGCGGTCAGCCCGGCACGGTGCCGGCCAGGCCAGCCGGCTGATCCCGGGTCGGCCAGCGCCGGCTCGCCGACCCCGCCATCCACCGCATCGAGCAAAGCCGGCAGATCGGAGGCGCTGGCTAGCGTCTCCCCCCGCTCGTTCTCCAGCCTCAGCTCCGGCCCGTCCAATACGAGCACCCGGCCCTGCCACGGGTGCCCCGCGTTCGCCGGGCGCAGCGTCATCACCGGGCGGCCGCCGGACGGCGCCGACCAGACCAACTCGCGCCGGCCGCACCAGGCGTTCAACGCCCGCATCGTCGCTCCATCTACCATCGCCGCCACTCCTTGTCAGCATGGCCACCATGCCACGACTCGGGCGGACAATGTGTTAACGCGGGAAGTGGAATCTGAGGCCGGTCCGCTAGCGCGTTGACTCGCCTGGTCCTGTGCCAAGCGGGCGACAAGCTGCCTGCAACCAGGCATCGAGGTCCGGTCCGGCCTGCCCGCTCAGCGCCGCCGCTACGCGGGCGTGATACGCGTCCAGCCAGGCCCGCTCGGCTGGCTCCAGCAACGCCGGGTCGATCAGCCGCCGATCGAACGGGGCCAGGGTCAGCACCTCGAACCGCAGGAACGGCTTCACCGCCCCAACCGCGGCCGGCTGCACGAGCAACAACGTCTCCAGCCGGATGCCATACGCGCCGGGCTGGTAATAGCCGGGCTCGTTCGACAGGATCATCCCCGCCGCGATCGGCACCGGCCCGCCGGCCCGGGACAGGCTGACCGGGCCCTCATGCACCGAGAGATAGCTACCGACGCCATGCCCGGTGCCGTGATCGTAGTCCAGCCCCGCCGACCAAAGCGGGCGACGGGCGATCGCGTCCAAGTGAGGGCCGGCGACGCCGTGCGGGAACACCGTCAGCGCCAGCGCGATGTTGCCGCGCAAAACCTGCGTGAACCGGAAGCACAGCTCCGCCGGCGGCATGCCAGGGCCGGTCCAGACCGTCCGGGTAACGTCGGTGGTGCCGTCCTCGAACTGACCGCCGCTGTCGATCAGGTAGACCTCGTCGGGGCGGATCGGACGGTCGCTCTCCGGGGTGACCCGGTAGTGGATCACCGCACCATGCTCGCCCGCGCCGGAAATGGCCGGGAAGCTCTCCTCCCGGAAGCCCGCGACCTCCCGCCTGAATGCCAGCAGCCGCGCGGCAGCCGACGCCTCGGTCTCGCCCCGCGCCCCCTCCAGCCATTGCAGGAAGCGTGCGACGGCGACGCCATCCCGCCGGTGCGCCGCCCGGGCGCCTTCCTGCTCGACCGCGTTCTTGCACGCCTTCGGCAACAGGCAGGGATTGGTGCCGTCCACCACCACCGCCCCACCATGCCGCAAAACCTGGCCGACGGCGGCGGGCGACCCGGCCGGATCAACCCGGACAGTCCGGCCCGCCAACCCCGCCAGCGACGCCGCGAACCGGTCCGGCGCGTGGCACACGACGCCGTTGCCGAGCCAGGCACGCGCCTCGGCATCCAGCTTGGCCGCATCGATGAACAGATCCGTCCGGGCATCGGCATGCAGCACGGCAAAGGCCAGCGCCACGGGCGTGAACGCCACGTCGCCACCCCGCAGGTTGAGCAGCCAGTTGATGCTCGGCGGGTCGGTCAGCACGCACGCATCCTGCCCGGCCTGCCGGAGCTGGGCGGCGATGCCGTTGCGCTTGTCCTGCGACGACAGCCCGGCGAGCGCCAGCACATGAGGCACGGCCGGCGCCACCGGGGCCGGTGGTCGGCCCTCCCACAGCGCATCGATCGGGTTGGGCGAGAGCGGCACCATGGTGAGCCCCGCCGCGCCGTAGCGCGCCACCGCCTCGGTGCTCATCAGCCACGGGTCGTAACCGAGCCGCTTGGCCCGGCTCGCCACCCATCCGGGCGGTGGCGTCTCGATGATATGCAGCTGCTGGAACACCACGGCATCGGTCTGCTGCGCCAGTTGCAGGACGTAGCGGCCATCGGTGAACACCGCCGCCTC
>CAXSEK010000377.1:0-3681 GCA_964235625.1 uncultured Acetobacteraceae bacterium | reverse complement strand
ATCCGGCGGTCTCCGTGAACGTGGAATTGAGGAACTGCCGCGGTGGTGGCGCCACGAGTCGGAACGGCCCGGCGCTGTCCACCAAATCCGCGTGATCCGGCAGGGCAGGAAGCCCAGCGGTGTGCGGGCCGAGCGCCGCCCAGTCCGCCACGAAGCGAAACCGGCCGTCGGGGAAGCCGAAGCCGCTCAGATGATGGCTGCGGTCGAAGTCCGGCTGCACGTCCAGCCAACGCCGGGTGCGCAGCGTCTCCACGTCGGGCCGGCCGGACAGGCGCAGCGTCTCGTCCGCCATCTCGAGCGCGGTCATGCCGAAGCCGCGGTGCTCGGCGCCGAGCCGGGCGGCCAGCGCGCAAACGACCTCGTGGTTGGAGCGCGCCTCGCCCGGTGGCTCGATCAGCTTGGGTCCGAGCTGGATGTGGCTGTGCCCGCCGGCCTGGTAGATGTCGTCGTGCTCGATGAACATGGTGGCGGGGAGCACGATGTCCGCCAGCCGGGCCGTGTCGGTCATGAACTGGTCGTGCACGGCGACGAACAGATCCTCCCGCAGCATGCCCTGGCGCACGCGATGGCTGTCGGGGGCGATGCTGGCCGGGTTGCTGCTCTGGATCAGGATGGCGTGCACCGGGGGACCGCCCGCGAGCGCCACCGGGTCGTTGGTCAGCACGCTCGCGATGCGGCTCATGTCCAGTTCGCGGATCGACGTGTCGCGGTGCTCGAGCCCCTCGATCAGCGTCTTGTCCCAGCCATAGATGCCGCGCTGACTCCAGGTGGCGCCGCCGCCCTCGTGCTGCCACTTGCCGCAGACCGTGGGCAGGCAGGTGACGGCGTGCATGTTGGCCGCCCCGTTGCGGCTGCGGGTGAAGCCGTAGCCGACGCGGATGAACGCGCGTTCGGTGGTGCCATACAGCTGGGCGAATGCCTCGATCTCGTCCACGCCCAGCCCGGTGATCGCCGCCGCCCAGTCCGGCCCGCGGCTGGCCAGGTGCGCCTCCAGTTCGGCGGGCCGGTCGGCATGGCTGGCCATGAAGGCGCGGTCCGCATAGCCGTCTCGAAAGGCGATGTGCATGGCGGCGCAGGCCAGGGCCGCATCCGTGCCGGGGTTCAGCGCCAGGTGCATGTCGGCCGCAGCGGCGCTGGGCGTGCGATAGGGGTCGATCACCACCAGCTTGGCGCCCCGGTCCTTCCGGGCGCGCGTGATGTGGCTCATCAGGTTCACCTGGGTGGAGACGGGATTGCCGCCCCACACCACGATCAGGTCGGACAGCGCCACCTCCCGCGTGTCCGGACCCCAGATGTCGCCCACCCCCGCCTGCCACCCGGCGGCGGCGATCGCCGTGCAGATCGTCATCTTCTGCCGCGAGTAGCCCATCACGTTGCGCAGCCGCTCGATCCCGTCGCGTTGTACCAGCCCCATGGTGCCGGCGGAGTGGTACGGCCAGACGGCGAGTTTGCCGTGCTTGGCCTCCGCCTCGCGGAACGCGGTGGCGATCTGGTCCAACGCCACGTCCCAGCCGATGCGGGTAAACTGGCCGGAGCCCTTCGGCCCCGTGCGCAGCAACGGGTGGGTCAGCCGGTCCGGATGATGGGCGCGCTCGGCATAACGGGCGACCTTCGCGCAGACCACGCCGGACGTGTAGCTGTTGTCCGCCCCGCGCACCGCACCGATCCGGGCGCCATCCACCACCTCGATGTCCAGCGCACAGGCCGACGGGCAATCATGCGGGCAAACGGACGAGCGGGTCTGGGGAAGTACATGAGTGGACATGCAAGAACTATGCACCCGGCCGGCCACGCGATCCAAGGGTTTCGAGCAAGCGTAGCCCGTATCGCACTTGGCGATGCGAGACCCTTGGTTGGCGAGTGGAACCTGGCTGCTATCGCCGCATCATCAATAGTGGAGCCGAGCACGCGATTAAACCCGACTGGTCTGGCCGCTCCCGCATCGCCCAAGCGCGATGCGGGCTACGAACTACGTAGCCGGACGGTTCATCTTCCAGATGCTCAGATTGAGCGCACCCGCGAACGTCACCCAGGCTAGGTAGGGTGCCAACAGCAGAGCGGCAGCGGTGCTGATCGGGGCGAACATCGTGATCGTGGCCGCGATCGAAAGCCACAGCAGCGTCAGTTCGCCGAGCGCCCAATCCACCCGGCGCAAGCCGAAGAACACCGCCGACCAGCCGGCGTTGAACAGCAGCTGCACGCCATAGACGGCCAAGGCCACCTGGTAGCCGTGCTCGCCCGTCCGCCACACCAGCCAGCCCGCCACCGCGATGCAAACGTAGAGGACACTCCAGGCCGGTGGGAATAACCAGTTCGGCGGCCGCCAGCTCGGCTTGGATAGACGCTCGTACCAGTCGCCGGGCCGGAAGAATGCGCCCGACAGCGCCGCGCAAAAGCAGACGGCGAAAAACGGTAACAGACTTATGATACCGTTAACGCTCATGCCGGATGTCTAGGACGCGCGTCCGGCCCTGTCGAGCGGCCCGGTTGTTGCCAGGCAAGGTCCGCATGAACGCAGCATCGCCCCTCGCCGCCGCCCGTGCCGCATTGGCTGCCGACCATGCCCATGCCGACCCCGCACTCTGGATCACCCGCCTGCCGGACGAGGCCGTGCTGGCCCGTGCCGCGACGCTGGAGGCGGAGGGCGCGCAGGGCCGGGCGCTCTGGGGCGTGCCCTTTGCGGTGAAGGACAACATCGATGTCGCCGGCCTGCCCACCACCGCGGCGTGCCCCAGCTACGCCTACACCCCGGCGGAGAGCGCGCCAGCCGTGCAGAACCTGCTGGAGGCAGGGGCCGTGCTGATCGGCAAGGCCAACCTGGACCAGTTCGCCACGGGGCTGGTCGGTGTGCGCAGCCCCTACGGCGTTCCGCGCAACGTGTTCGACCCGGCGCGTGTGCCGGGCGGCTCCTCCTCCGGCCCGGCCTGCGCCGTGGCGGCAGGGATCGTGCCGTTCGCGCTGGGAACGGACACCGCCGGGTCGGGCCGGGTGCCGGCGATGTTCGGCAACATCGTCGGCCTGAAGCCCACGATCGGCAGCCTGTCGGCATGCGGCATGGTGCCCGCCTGCCGTTCGATCGATACCATCTCCATCTTCGCCCGCACGGTGGATGAGGCGCTGGTCGCAGCCCGGATCGCCGCCGGGTGGGACGCGGCCGACCCTTACGCGCGCGCCGCACCGTTCCCGCATCTGCGCCGCGGTGCCGAGGCTCTGGTGCGTGTCGCGAGCGTGTCGCCGGATGGCTGCACGCCCGAGCAAGCCCGGCTCTACCACGTCGTTGCCGGGCAGCTTGGCGCCAAGCCCGTAGATATCGCGCCGCTGCTGGCCGTCGCCCGGCTGCTCTACGATGGCCCCTGGGTCGCCGAGCGTAGCGCCGCCCTCCGCTCCACGCTGGAGACGCCGGAAATGCTCCATCCCGTCACCCGCGCCATCCTGCAGGGCGGCTTGGAGCGGCGAACCGTGGACGCGTTCGATGCCTTCCACCGCCTAGCGCTGGCCCGGCGTTTCGCCCAGGAGCTGTTCGCGCGGTTCGACGTTCTGCTGCTGCCAACGGCGCCGGGAACCCCGCTCCTGGCGGAGCTGGCGGCGGACCCGATCGGGCCCAACAGCCGCCTGGGCACCTGGACCAACTTCGTTAATCTGTGTGACCTCGCCGCATGGGCCGTGCCGTCCGGCATGGGC
>CAXSEK010000376.1:0-3688 GCA_964235625.1 uncultured Acetobacteraceae bacterium | reverse complement strand
CCTGCTTCACCACCAGGCCGAGCGCCGCCGGGTTGATCGCCTCCATGTCGCCGGGATTGGTGCCGGCGTTGCCGATATGCGGGAAGGTGAAGGTGATGATCTGCCCGGCATAGGACGCATCCGTCAGCGTCTCCTGGTAGCCGCTCATCCCCGTGTTGAAGCAGACCTCGCCGACCCGGCCCTCGCTATGCGCCCCGAACCCGCGCCCCCAGAACACCGCGCCATCGGCCAGCACGAGGGCGGCGGTAGCGCCGGGCGGGGCGAGGTCGGGCTGGGTCATGACGGGGGTGCTCT
Organism: uncultured Acetobacteraceae bacterium; assembly: GCA_964235625.1. Classification (GTDB taxonomy): domain Bacteria; phylum Pseudomonadota; class Alphaproteobacteria; order Acetobacterales; family Acetobacteraceae; genus LMUY01. Next base: position 3,394 of record CAXSEK010000376.1, on the reverse strand, counting down.
GCGGTGCGGGTTGCAGGTCGGCGAAGGAAAGGGCCGTCGCGGCGACAATGGCGGACCAGTGCTTGGACGGGATGGCACGGGACTGCCGCCACTTGCGGATCGCCTCCAACCCGACGCCCGTGAGGCGCGCCGCCGCGTCGGCGCCGCCCAGCCGGAAGAGGATGTCGTCGATCGTGGCCATCACCGCAGTATATGGGAAGAAATTTCCCACAGCAAATCCGTTGATGTGGTCAGCCGATATGACTATGTTGGGCTGACATGAAGCACGTTATCAATGCCACCGAGTTCAAGGCCAAATGCCTCGATCTCCTTGACCAGGTCTCGAGCGGAGCTCTGCCGGAGCTGGAGATTACCAAGCGCGGCCAGGTCGTAGGGCGGCTGGTACCGCCACGGAAGCGGCCGGCATCCTTCGCGGAGTGGCAGGACAGCATGCAGGGCCGGGTTCACATCCCGCAAGGCTTCGATCTGACGGCACCGGTGTGTGAGGACCAGTCCGAGGCGGAGCTCGGCCGCGTGCCCTGGTGAAGGGCGTCTTGCTCGACACCTGCGCCATCATCTGGGCCGCGGAGCGACGCCTGGCGGAGGAGTTCGCTACCATGGTGGGGCAGTGGGCCGATGCCGGCGAGCTGTACTTCTCACCCATCTCGGCGTGGGAGGTCGGGCTGCTCGGTCGCCCGCGGCGGGAAGGACCGCGGCTGCGGTTCGATCCCGACCCGGCGGACTGGTTCGAACGCTTCCGGGACGCCCCGGGCGTCAACGAGGTCCGGATCACGACGGGTATCGCCATGGCCGCCGCGCTGCTGCCGGTGAACGTGCATGGCGACCCGGTAGACCGGCTCCTGATCGCAACCTCGCGCAGCCTCGGCCTGCCGCTGATGACCAGCGACCGCCGCATCATCGACTACGGCGTCCAGGGCCTCCTGGACGTGATCGCCTGCCGCCCAGAACCGGACCCAGAGTCATGACCCTCCGCACCGACTTTACCGACGCGCTCAAGACCTCCATGAAGGCCGGCGACGCTCCCCGCACCTCCACCCTGCGCATGATCCTGGCCAAGGTGAAGGACGCCGACATCGCCGCCCGGCCCGGCGACCCGCTGAGCGACGACCAGGTGACGGCGGTGCTGCGCGGCATGGTGAAGTCCCGCCGCGAATCGGCGGAGCTTTACCGCCAGGGCAACCGCCCCGAGCTGGCCGCGAAGGAGGAGGCAGAGATCGCCGTGATCGACGGCTTCCTGCCCCGCCAGATGGACGACGCGGCCCTGGCGGCGGCGGTGGATTCAGCCATCACCGAGACTGGGGCGGCCGGGCCCAAGGAGATGGGGAAAGTCATGGCCGCGCTGAAGGCGAAATACGCCGCCTCGCTGGACATGGCACGGGCGACCCCCCTGGTGAAGGCGAAGCTGGCCGCTAGCTGATGGCGCTGCCGCCCGCCTTCCTGGACGAGTTGCGGGCGCGCACGCCCATGTCCGCCCTGGTCGGCCGCAAGGTGAAGCTGGCGCGGTCCGGCAAGTCCTGGAAAGGCTGCTGCCCATTCCACGGCGAGAAATCCCCGTCCTTCTACGTCTATGACGACGGCTACCACTGCTTCGGCTGCGGCGCGCATGGCGACGCGATCGGCTTCGTCATGCAGACGGAGGGCGCCGGCTTTATCGAGGCGGTGGAGCGGCTGGCCGGCGAGGCCGGGCTGGACGTGCCGAAACCCTCCCCGCAAGCCGCCGAGGCTGAGCGGGAGCGGCTCGACGTCACCGGCGTGCTGGATCTCGCTGCCGCCAGCTTCGGCCGCCGCCTGCACAAACGGGAGGGGCGTGAGGCCCTGGCCTACCTGCGCGGACGCGGCCTGGCGGACGACACCATCACGCGCTTCGGCCTGGGTTGGTCCGGCGAGGGACGGGGGGACCTGGTGGCGGAGCTGGGCCGCGCCGGTGTAGAACCCGCCCGCATGGCGGAGGCCGGGCTGCTGCAGGCGCGGGACGACGGTGCCGTGCGGGAACTTTTCTACAACCGCGTCATGTTCCCGATCCGCGACCGCCGCGGCCGCACCATCAGCTTCGGTGGCCGCGCACTCGGCGACGCCAAGCCGAAATACATCAACGGCCCCGAGACCGCCGTCTACGCGAAAAGCCGCACGCTCTACGCGATCGACCTGGCGCGGGAGGGCGTGCGCAAGTCGCCGCACGGCGCGATCGTGGCGGAAGGCTACATGGACGTGATCGCCCTGCACCAGGCCGGCTTCGGCGGCGCCGTCGCCCCTTGTGGCACGGCCCTGACCGCCGGGCAGCTGGAGGAGTTGTGGCGCCTGGCCGACGCCCCCGTGCTCTGCTTCGACGGCGACACCGCCGGCGCCAAGGCCGCCGCGCGCGCCGCCGAGGTGGCGCTGCCACTGATCGCGCCCGACCGCACGCTCTGCCTGGCGACCTTGCCCGCCGGGGAGGACCCGGACTCGCTGGTGCGCCGCGGCGGACCGGACGCGTTCGCCAGGGTGCTGGCCGCCAAGCGCCCGCTCGCCACCGCCCTGTTCGACCTGCTCCGCGAAGGCTTCGGCGCCGACACGCCCGAGGCCCGGGCAGCGTTCCGAGCCCGGCTCGATGCGGCGGCCGCACGGATCGGCGACAAGGCCTTGGCCGGGGAATACCGCTCGGCGCTGCGCGACCGATTCTTCGCGACCAGCCGGCGGGGCAAGTCCTCCCCACCCAGTTCGTCCGCAGCCCCCGTCCGCACCGAACCCGGCACCACGACCGACCAGGAACGGCACCGCACCCTGCTCGCGATCCTGCTGAATCACCCCAACCTGATCCACGACGTGGCGGAGGCGGTGTCCGGCTTGCCCCTCGCGCCGCACCATGCCTGCATTCGGGACCAAATCCTGCATTGGCATGATTCGGCCGAAGTTCTTGACTCGGCCAACCTCATGAACCACTTGACTGCTTCAGGTTATTCCAATGAGGCGGAATCCCTGCTTTCGGGACGGTTCATGCCGCTCTCCGATAGCTCAGGGTCCGGCGCAATGCCAGCGGAGGCAGAGTCGGCATGGTGGCACTTCTTCTCATTGCTGAACAAACCTCAGTTAGACCAGCAAATCGCATTAGCTAAGGCGCAGCTGGATCGAGCACCGACAGCATCGGCGCAAGAGCGCCTGGTCAGGTTGACCGCTGCCCGCCTGGCCCTGCTCGAAGACACTGCCCTGGATGATGCAGAGGCCTGACCGGCCCCCGACAAGAAATTGGAGTCTCAAGCCCCGATGGCGACCAAACCCGCCGCAACTGCCGAGTCCGCGACCACCGAGCAGGACGCTGACACCACGCTGCTCGACACCAACGTCGCCGCCGTCAAGCGCTTGATCGCGAAGGGCAAGGAGCGCGGCTACATCACCTTCGACGAGCTGAACGCCGTCC
>CAXSEK010000375.1:0-3706 GCA_964235625.1 uncultured Acetobacteraceae bacterium | reverse complement strand
AAGGCGGTGTAGAAATGCCAATTCAGCAGCGAGGGGCAGGCGGTGAGCCAGCCCACGATGGCGTTGGCCCGGCGCGAGGCGAAGGCCGTCTGGTGCATCGTCTCGTGGATCGGGGCGAACAGGGCGGCTTGGGCGATGCCGAGCAGGATCATCGCCGGCAGCAGGGTGAGCGGGCCGGAGACGGCGACCAGCCAGCCAGCGCCGGCGATCAGTGCCAGGTGCACCGCCAACCGGGCGGCGCCACGCAGGTCCGACCGGGCGGAGAGGCGTTTCAGCTCGGGGCCAGTAAGGATGCGCTGCGTGGTGGCGGACATGCCGGGCTCCATGATGGACGGATGCACATTTCTTGCATGTAGGGCCGCTAGGCAAGTCAAAATCAGACTGGCGGCGGCGCAATCAGGGCGCCGGCGCGAGCTGGGCGGGTTCGGTGCTCAGTCGAAACAGCAGCACGGCCGCGATCGTGTAGGTGCAGGCGCCGAACAGGAACGGCATGCCGGCCCAGCTCGGCCCGCCGAGGCGGACGGCCGCCGCGAACACCGCGGCCGCCGAGGCAGGGGCGACGATGGCGGTCAGGCCCTCCACAGAGGAGAGGCCGCCCTGCAGCTGGCCCTGCTGGTCCGGCGGCGTGCGGACCGACATCATCCCGCGCATCGCCGGGCCGGCGACCGCACCGAACGCCATCAGCACGACGGCGAGATAGATCACCCACCCGGCCTGGGCGAAGCCGAAGCAGCCATAGGCGGCGATCGAGATCGCGAAGCCGGCGAATGCCGCGCGTCGCTCGCCCAGGTGGCGGATGATCGGGCGGACCAGCACCCCCTGCACCAGGGCCTGGCTGGCGCCCAGTGCGGCCAAAGCGAGCCCGTTCTGCTGCGTGCCCCAGCCGAAGCGCAGCCCCGTGGACAGCACGAAGGCACTCTGCAACGCGCCGAGGCCAAACCACATCAGCCCCCAGCCGATAGCCAGCCGGCCGACCACCCGATCCGCGGCCAGGGCATGGAGCGAGCCGGCGGGGTTGGCGCGGGCCCACGAGAAGGCACGGCGGCGCTCGGGCGGCAGGCTCTCGGGCAGCACCAGCAGGCCGTAGCAGGCGTTGGCCAGCGCCAGGCCACCAGCGACGAGGAAGGGCAGCCGCAGGTCGATCTCCCCGAGCACGCCGCCCATCGCCGGGCCGAGCACGAAGCCGGCGCCGAACATGGCGCCGACCAGGCCGAACCGGGCGGAGCGCTGCTCGGGCGGGGTGATGTCGGCGATATAGGCGTTGGCCGCGGACGCGCTGCCTGCGGTGGTGCCGGCGATCAGGCGGCCGAGAAACAGCCAGGCCAGCGACGGCGCCCAGGCGAGCAGCAGGTAGTTGGCGGCTGCCCCTAGCAGCGAGGTGATCACGATTGCCTTGCGCCCGAACCGGTCCGAGAGGCCGCCCAGCACGGGGGCGGCCAGGAACTGCGCGGCAGCGAAGGTGGCGACGAGCGCACCGAGCCAGCCGGCGGCATGGCTGGTATCCCCGCCGGTCAGCGACTTCACCAGCGCGGGCACGATGGGCACGACGAGGCCGAAGCCGAGCGCGTCCAGCGCCAGGGTGAGCAGGATGAAGACGAGGGACGCCTTGCGCTGCGGGCCGGCTGGTCGCGGGGCCGCCGGCATCAGGACGCGTTCCCTTGGGCGACGCGCACGCATTTGCGCATGACGGTCGGCAGCGCCTCGTCGGCCAGCGCGGTGGCGGGGCGAAGGAAGTCCGCGGTGCCGGGGACGGCATCGATCCGGGCAATCGTTGCGGCGTAGACGTCGATCGCCAGCTCGAAATGGGTGAAGCCGTGGAACGCCTGGCCGGCCCGGCGCCAGGCGGCCGGTGCGGGGGCGGCGGCGATCGCCTCGGCCTCCGTCCAGGGCTCGAGGCGCCAGGTGGTGCCGGGCAGCTCCGTCATGCCGCCGAGCAGGCCACGGGGTGGGCGGCGGCGCAGCAGCACCTGGCCCTCCGCGTCCGTGAGCCAGAAATGGGCGCCGTGGCGGCGGGGGCGGGGCTTCTTGGCGGCCTTGTGCGGCAACTCGGCCTGGATGCCGGCAAGGCGGCCGCGGCACTCGGCGATCAGGGGGCAGAGCGCGCAGGCGGGGTTGGCGGGGGTGCAGATCGTGGCCCCGAGATCGAACAGGGCCTGTGCGAAGTCGGATGGGCGGGCGTAGGCGTCCGGGTCCTCGCCCCAGCGCGTGGTGGCCGCGCCGATGATGTGGCGGCCTGGCGGCAGCGGCGTGGTGATTGCGAACAGGCGCGCGGCGACGCGCTCCACGTTGCCGTCCAGCGGGACGCCGGGCACGCCGAATGCGATGGCGGCAATAGCGACGGCGGTATAGGCGCCGATCCCCGGCAGGGCGCGCAGGTCGACGACGGTCTGGGGGAAGCCGCCGAGGGACATGACCTGCTTGGCGCAGGCGTGCAGATTGCGGGCGCGGGCGTAGTAGCCGAGGCCTGCCCAGGCGGCGAGCACGTCCCCCTCCGGCGCCGCGGCCAGGTCCGCCAGCGTCGGGAAGCGCTGCAGGAAACGCTCGAAATAAGGTATGACGGCGGTAACGGTGGTCTGCTGCAGCATGATCTCCGACAGCCATATACGGTATGGGTCGGGCGCCTCGCCCGGCTCGTGGCGCCAGGGCAGGCGGCGCCGGTGGCGGTCGTACCAGCCGAGCAGGCGGGCCGCCGATGGCAGGGTTGGGGGCACAAGCGAGGTATGGCGGTGGCGGACGAGGGCGGCAAGCGGGGGGATAATGCGGCGGTCCGCCATGTCTGGGGGCCGCGGGCGATCGGCAGCCTGGTCCCCGGGCTGACGCGGCCCGCCTTCCGCCGGCGCTCGCCCGCCGCCGCACAGATCATGACGGACTGGACGCTGATCGTCGGCCCGGCCCTGGCGGCGGTGTCGATGCCGCGGCGGCTGTCGGGCACGACGCTGACGCTGGCCTGCGCCGGGCCGATCGCGATGGAGCTGCAGCACATGACGGGCGAATTGGCGGCCCGGATCAACGGCCATCTCGGCCGCGTGGTGGTGCAGCAGTTGCGCTTCGTGCAGGAGGCATTGCCGGGCCCTGCCGTGTCGCCGCCGCCGGTGGACGCGCCGCCGCTCGAGCGGATCGCCGGGCTGCCGGACGGACCGTTGCACGACGCGCTTGCCCGGCTTGGCCAGAGTATACGGCAGGCTCGCGACAAGCTGGGACGGCGTGGCAGGCAGACGTGACGTCCTGACGGGCAACACTGTCACGTATTGGCCACAGTGCCAATAATGGTGGTTCCGATCGGGTTTCGAACCATCGCCCCGCCGGGTGCCCGATGCCATGTTACAGACGCGTCGGCATGTCGCCGCGCGAACGAGCGAGATGTCCATGGCAAGTCGTGTTCATCGTGCGCTTGCGGTGTGCGGAGTATGCCTGACGGTCTCGGGATGCGCGGTGCCGGCGCGGTCTGCCGATACGCAGAGGCCGATCACGCTGGCCGCATCGCGCAGCCCGGAGCCGATGGCAACGCCCCTCGGGGGCGCCTCGGTCACGCCTCGGCCCACGCCGGTGTCGACGCAGATCTCGGTTCCCTTCGTGCGGCCTGCCGAGCGGATGCCGCCCAATGCCGTGCAGCGGGAGGCGTTGCTGGCCGACATGCGCCGGTCGCTCGGCGGGGCGCTGCTCGCCGACGCTCCGGCGCTGACGCATGCGGCGCTGATTGCCGGGC
>CAXSEK010000374.1:0-3729 GCA_964235625.1 uncultured Acetobacteraceae bacterium | reverse complement strand
CGGACGGCCCGTAACCGCCCCCGCCGCATCCCTCCAGCGTCACGCGGTCCCCCTGGCGGAGCATGAGGTTCGCTTTGCCGGCCACCGCCTGGCTCACCCCGTCGCGCTCCAGCGTCACCCGGAATGGCGCGCCGGGCTCGCCGCCGGCCAGCCCATAGGGTGGCACGTGCATCCGCTCCACACAGGTCGTCAGCCACAGCACCGGCGCCAGCACACGGTAGGACCGCACGATGCCGTTCCCGCCCCGGTGCGCGCCGGTGCCGCCGCTGCCCCAGCGGATGGCTTGCCGCTCCACCATGATGGCGTAGTTAGCCTCGATCACCTCGGCCGGGGTGTTGCTGGTGTTGGTCAGGTGCACGCGGGTGGCGGCCCCGCCGTCACGGTCCTGCCGGGCGCCCTCGCCGCCGCCATGCACCTCGTAGAGCAGGCGCCAGCCGCCGCCCGGCAGCGGTTCGGCAAAGGCGAGCAGGCCGCTGGTGGTCGGGCCCCCCGCGGTCAGCCGGCCGGGCACCACGGGCGCCATGGCGCGGATGATGGCATCCACGATCCGCGCGCTGGTCTCGTGGTTGCCGGCGGCGACCGGCGCGTCCCAGCCCGGCTCCAGCATCGAACCCGGGCGGGTGATGATGGTCAGCGGACGCAGCGCCCCGGCATTTTGCTGCATGTCCCGCCCGCTCAGGATCCGCGCGGCGTAGATCACCGCGGAGCGGGCGATAAAGGGCGTGGTGTTGCAGAAATTCGGCAGCCGGTCGTCGCTGCCCGACAGGTCGAAGGTCGCTTCGTCCCCGGCGATCGTGATCCGCACATGCACCCGCGCCGGGCGCCCGCCGGGGCCGCCATCGTCCAGGAAGTCCTCGCCCTCGTACGCGCCATCCGGCAGCTCGGCGATCGCCGCCCGCATCTCGGCCTCCGACAGGTCGTGCAGCCGGGTGACCGCGGCGCGGAAGGTGGCGGCGCCGTGGGTGGCGCACAGCTCGCGGATGCGCCGCTCGGCCGCGGTCGTGGCGGCGATCTGGCCCAGCAGGTCCCCCTCGCAGGAGACGGGATCGCGCACGTTGGCCTTGATCATCTCCATCACCGCCGAACTGACGCCGTGCAGGGTCGCGATCAGCACGGGCGGAATGCGCATGCCCTCCTGGAACGTGTCGGTCGCGGTGGCATAGTAGCTGCCGGGCCAGGTGCCGCCGACATCGGGCCAGTGCGCGAGCGAGACGGCGAAGGCGATGATCGCCCCGTCCACGAAGACCGGACGCACCACCTTCACGTCGTTGAGGTGGTTCCCGCCGAGCGCGCCGAGATTGTAGATGAAGGCGTGCCCGTCCCGCATCTTGGCCGCCGGCACCATCTTCAGCAGCTCGCGCACCGTATAGGCCATGGCGCCGAGATGGACGGGGATGTCCCGCCCCTGCCCGATCAGGTTCCCGTTCGCGTCGGTGAGCGAGGATGACAGGTCCCCCGCTTCCCGCAGCAGCGGCGAGCGGGCGGAGCGGACCAGCACGAGGCTCATCTCCTCGGCCGCGGCGGACAGGCCGTGGCGGATGACCTCCACGGTGAACGGGTCGAGGGCCGTCATGCGACGCGCTCCAGCACCAGCGTTCCTCCGTCGAGCGGGCGCATCTGCCAGCCGGGCGGCACCACCACGGTGGACCAGGCGTCCGCGATGATCGCCGGGCCGGCGGCAACGTCCGTCAGGCCCGTCCTATCCAGCACCGCCGTCGGCACGCCCGTCGCCCCCGGGAACGAACATACCCGGCTGCCGGCGGCGCGCGATGTGCCCGGCGTGTCATAGCCGGCCCGCAACGATGACGGCTTGCGCGACTGCACCCGCAGCGATTCGATCACCACCGGCTCCTCCGTCGCGTAGCCATAGAGTTCACGGTGCCGCGCATGGAACGCGGCCTGCAACACCGCCGGGTCAACCGTGACCTGGAACGGCACCGCCGTCGCGTCGCTCTGCGCGGCATACCGCATCAGCGCCGTATGCTCGAGCGCGATCCCGTCCCGCGCCACGCCGTTGTCCAGCAGCGGGCGCAATACCTCCTCCGCCAGCTCCGCCACGGCACGCCCGCAAGCGGCGGCATCGAACCCGGTGAGCGGCAGGCGCACGGTGCGCTGCTGGATGACGCTGAAATCGGCGGCCAGGCAACCGAGTGCGGAGAACGCGCTGGATGCGCCGGGGATCACCACCCGGCCGATGCCGTACATCTCCGCCAGCCCGGCGCCGTGCATCGGCCCGCCGCCGCCAAACGCGATCAGGGCGCAGTCCCGCCCGTCGATCCCGCGCTCCACCGTCACCCGGCGCAGCGCGCGCGCCATCGTGGCGTTGGCCACCGTCACCACGCCCAGCGCCGTCTCCACCATCCCCATCCCGAGCGCGTCCGCGATCGGCGCCAGCGCGCGTTCCGCGAGACCGACATCCAGCACGATGGTGTCCCCGAGCCGGGTCGCCGGGTCCAGGTAGCCGAGGATGGCGTTCGCGTCCGTCACCGTCGGCAGCGTGCCGCCTCGGCCGTAGCACGCCGGGCCAGGCTCGGCGCCCGCACTGTCCGGCCCCACCGTCAGCCCGCCCGGGCCGAGCCGCACGATGGACCCGCCCCCGGCGCCGATCGAGTGCACCGCCAGCTGGCAGCCGCAGCGGCCGGCCGGCGAGCATGCGCGTGTCTGTCATCTCCGCCGCGCCATCCACCACGAGGCAGACGTCGGTGGTGGTGCCCCCCATGTCGAAGGTCAGCGCGCGGGCGAACCCCCTCTCCCGCGCCAGCTGCACGCAGGCGGACACGCCGGCGGCCGGGCCGGACATCGCCATGGTGATCGGCCGCGCCCGCGCCGCCGCCAGCGGCACCATGGCGCCCGCGGAGTGGAACACCTGCAGCCCCGGGCCCAGCGGCAGCCGCTGCTCCAGCTCCAACAGGTAGTTCACCGCGACCGGCATGGCGGCGGCGTTGAACACGGTTGAGGAGGTGCGCTCGAACTCCCGCGCCTCCGGATTGATCTCGTGCGACACGCAGACATGCGGCACCACGCCCCGCAGCGCGTCCGCGACCCGGCGTTCGTGGACGGGATTGGCGTAGGCGTGCAGCAGGCTGACCGCGACCGCCTGGATGCCCGCCCCCTCGAACCAGGCGACCATACGGTCCAGCTCGGCGTCGGTCAGCGCCTCCATCACTTGGCCGGTATGATCAAGCCGTTCACGCAGGCCGAAACACCGCTCGCGAGGCACCAACGGCGGCGGCTTCGGCGGCACGTCCAGCCGGTACAGGTCGGCGCGCCGGTATCGCCCGAACTCCAGCACGTCCTCGAACCCCTCCGTCGCCACCAGGGCCACCGGCGGCAGACGCCCTTCCACGATGGCGTTGGTGACCCGCGTAGTACCGTGCACGAAGCGCCGCAGCGCGTCCGGGGTAAGGCCGACCGCCGCCACCGCCTCCAGCATCGCGTCGACGGGGGCACCGGGGCGGGACAGCACCTTGGCCATCCGCCGCTCGCCGGTTTCGGCGTGAATGGCGACGATATCGGTAAAAGTGCCGCCGATGTCGGTGCCGACTTCCCAGGCGGTCATGCGGCCTTCAGGCTCCCCGGCGATTTGTAAGTCATCAGTATGCCAGGTCAGCCGCAAAATCCAGGAGCGGGCCCCGAACCGCGAGCGAAGAACGAGCTAGCCTGGATAATTGATTAGGTTGGTCACGAGTCATTGGCTTTGTGACGATGGTACAACTGGAAGCTGTGTGG
>CAXSEK010000373.1:0-3731 GCA_964235625.1 uncultured Acetobacteraceae bacterium | reverse complement strand
ACACCACGGAGGCGGTGCAGACCGACCGCGCGCAGCACTCCGACCCGCTCGCCCGCGCCGTCGCGTTCAAGGATTCCGAGCGGCTGCAACACGCCGTGGACGTGGTGCGCTACCTCCGGGAGCTGGACAGCTACCCGCATATCCGCGCCTGGCTGCCGGCCGGCGACCTCAGCACGATCCAGACGGAGAAAGGGGCGGGGCAGGTGCGGGCGATCTCCCGCCTGTTGTTCTACGACCAGTTCGCGCGCTTCCAGCATTTGGTGCGCGAGCAGGGCAACGCCGTGCTGAACAATATCGGCCGGCAGCGCCAGCTGGCCGAGCTCGGGCTGGATATCGAGCACGAGTTGCGGGTGGTGGTGGTGGCGTCCTCGGCGGGGGGCACCGGGTCCGGCAGCTTCATCGATGCCGGGCTGGCGATCCGCTCGATGCGCGATCCGCGCCCGGCGCAGGTGGACCTGGTGCTGCTGCTGCCGGGCGGGTTCCGCGGTGCGGGGCTGCAGCGGGTCAACGCCAACAGCTTCGCCGCAATGATGGAGCTGGAGCACGTGATGCGGCCCGGCTCGTCGCCGCCCTACGTGGACCGCTGGAACAGTGACGGCGCCCGCCCGGCTGCCATCGTGCCGTTCAACGAGGCCTACCTGATCGACACGACCAACGTGTCCCGCGACCAGACCAGCGACATCAACCATATCTATGACATGGTGGCGGACGTGCTGTTCGAGGATTTCGGCAGCAGCGAGTTCTCCTCCCGCAAGCGCTCCATCTCGGTCAACACGGCGCAATACAAGCTGGTGAACTACCTGCCGCCGCTGTCCGAGCGGTTCGGGCGGCAGGCGCTGAGCTATTCCTGCGCGTATTCTTCGTTCGGCCAGGCGACGATCGTGACCAAGGGGCAAGCGGCGCTGGAGGCGGCGTCGGTCGCGGCGTCCCGGCGGATGATCCAGTCCTTCTTCAACGTGGCGCTGCAAGGCTCCGGCCGGCTGCCGACGCCGGACGAGCGGCAGGCCTTCGTCGAAACCAACTTCTTCCTGGCCCCCACCACATTCCAGGAGACACTGCAGGGCGTGGACGACGCCGTGACGATCAACGAGCCATACCTGATCGGCCGGTTGCTGGAGCAGGATACCGGCGACACGGTCGAGACCCGGCTGACCGACCAGATCCACCGCCGGGTGCAGGAGGAGATCCTGGGCTCCGCCGACGTGCGCAACTGGCCCGTGCAGGCGCTGCGGCTGTTCGAGGAGAGCCGCGACGACGTGGTCGGCAGCATGGAGCACGCGGCCGAATACGGGCCGTCCGGTGCCGCGGTGAAGGCGAATCGGCAGCGCATCGCCCGCTTCCTGCGCTCGGACGACGAGAATGCGGTGCGGGGGCTGCTGTTCCGCTACCTGGACAACCGGTCGCGCGGTGGGTTGGACTACACGATCAGCCTGGTGGAAGAGGCCAAGCTGCGGCTGGAGGGCGAGAGCCGGCGCATCGCCCTCGTCCAGGCGCGCTACGAGAGCCGGGCGGAGAAGGTGCGCGACCGGTTCAACCGCAGCCTGGAGAACCTGAAGGAAGCCGGGCGCAACCGCCTGCTGCTAGGGCCGGACCGCAAGGCGGCCGAGCGGTTCCTCGAGCACCTGCGGGAGGAGACGGCGTACTACGTCAAGCTCCGCCTCCGCGCCGTGGCCTGTGCCGAGGCCGTCGAGTTCCTGGCCGAGGTGTCTCGCGACCTGGGCACCCGGCGCGGGCTGGACGCCGATGGGCGGGAGCTGTGGGACGGTGCCATCGCCGAGTTGTTGCAGGGACGCCGCCAGGTCGAGCACGTGATGGGATTGCTGGACGACGAGGTGGCGCTGCTGAACGACGCTGTCGGACGGCGGAATGCGGGCACCTACATCGTGCTGCCGGACGCGGACGCCGAGGCCGACAGCCTGTTGGCGTTGTCACCAGCCGAAATCGATGCCTGGGCGTCCGACGTGTTCAAGGGCGAGGGCGGCTCCCGCCTGCTGTTCCCGCAGCTGGAGAACCCGGCGTTGCTGGCCGATCTGCTGGCCAAGCTGCGCGGCTATGCCAGGCAGCAGCTCGGGCCACGAGCGGCGCGGCTGCGTTCCGTGCGCGAGATCCTGACCACGCTCGATCCGGAGCAGCGGCGGGACATCCTGCGCGGGGCGATGCGGCGGGCGATGCCGTGGATCAATGCCAAGTTCGACCGGCTGGGTGACACGCTGCCGATGACCGACCGCTACAAGCTGTACGTGGCGGTAGAGCAGGACCTCGCGTTCAATCAGGTGCTGCGCGACGAGATCCGCCAGGCGATCCCCGCCGGGCTCGGGTTCCAGGCTTGCGAGTTCGTCAGTTCCGGGCAGCGCGACCGGCTGGTGATCTATTGCGAGCTGAGCGGCATCCCGCTCGACAGCATCGTGCCGCTGGGGGACACGTGGCGACGGGACTATCGGGTGGAGCGGCGCGGGCCGTTGCCGCTGCACAACCACAAATCGGCGACGCGCTTCGCCAACCCCGTCGTGCCGTCCTCGGAGGAGATCGAGGACATCCGCAAGTTGATGGGCCTGTTCATCCGCGCGGTGTGCTTCGGCGTGCTGCAGCGCGGGCCGGGGCCGGAAGCGGCGTACAAACTGGACCTGGGCTACAACGACTGGGTGGATGTCGGCTCGGAACGGGACATGCGGGCGGACGGGATGCTGGACAGCCAGCGCCAGGACGTGACGGCGGCGCTGGAGGCGTTCGAGCGGACGCTGGCGCCGGTGCAGGTGCTGGCGGGTTCGGCGCTGCTGCTGTGGACGGGCCGACAGGCCTATGCGCCGCGCCGGGTGCAGATCTCGGACACCGTCAGCGAGCGGCGGCCCGGGCTGATGTACCGCATCGCGGTGGAAGCGGCCGACCGCATGCTGACCCGGTTCCGCCAGATGGAGGGGGCAGCGGCGCTGGGCGATGCGGAGGCGCTGCAGCGGATATTGCTCGACGCCGTGCCGGCTTGGACGGCCGAGGTGGCGGGCAGCGCCGAGGATACCGACCCGTTCGATGCCAACATGAACATGGACGATGCGCCGAACCTGCGTGCGGCCAACAAGCGGCGGATCCTGCCGGAGCGGTTCACGCCCGAGAGCCTGCTGGCGCTCATCAGCCGGCCGGCCGTGCGGCCGCCAACGCCGGCCGCTCCGGTGCCGGATGCCTCCGCTTGGCTATTGTCCGTGCGCAAGACGTTGCAGGGGCCATTCAACCTGGCGCAGCTGGGTGCGATGGCGCGGGCGGGGCAGTTGGTGGAGGGCACCAACGTGAAGCCCGTCGGCGGCACGGCGTGGACCCGGGTCCGCGAAGTGCCGATCCTGCTTGCGCTGCTGCAACCGGAGGAGTTGCCGGAGGACGAGGACGACCCGGCCAGCCTCCCGGACGACGAATGATATGAGCGGCACGGCGGTTCCGGGCCGGCCGGCGGGGGAGCCTTCGGTCGAGGCGCTGAGATGCGTGGGTTGTGCCTGCGGCTTCGGCAGCGCGGTACCGTTCTGTCCGTTCTGCGGGGCTTCCCAACGCCCGGCAGTGCCCTTGCGCCCGGCCGTGCCGCCGCCGGTAGCTGAGCCGCCTCGGAAAGCGGTCCCGCTGGTGCCTCACGTCGTGGCTCCCAGCGTGGTTCCCCCAGACGTGGAGCCCCCGGCGAAAGCGGACATCGTGCCGCCTCCGGTCTGGGACCCAGTGCCGGCGAAGGGCGCGGCTGCCCCGCGGCGCCGGCG
>CAXSEK010000372.1:0-3736 GCA_964235625.1 uncultured Acetobacteraceae bacterium | reverse complement strand
AACGCCGCCCGCCGCCGCGCCGCGTTGGCCGTGCTCGGCGCACTGATGTCCACCCCATCCAGCACCGTCCGGCCGGAGCTCGGCCGCTCCAGCCCCACCAGCATCCGCACCAGCGTGCTCTTGCCGCTGCCGCTCTCTCCCACGATGCCGACGATCTCTCCCGCCGCCACCGCCAGGTCCAGCGGCGCCAGCGCCACCGTCGCCGGCCGCCCCCAGCGCCCGCCATACACCTTGCCCAGCCCCGTCACCCGCAACACCGGCGCCCCCACCGCCGGCGCGGACGGCACGGCCGCCGTCTTCATCATCTCTGGTCCGGCGCTGCACCCCGGCGAGCACGTCACCGCATGCCCCGGCCCTACCGCCCGCCACGCCGGCAGGGTCGCGGCACAGGCCGGGTCCGCCACCGGGCAGCGGCTGGCGAAGCGGCATCCCGGGGCGGCGGCAAAGGCGAGCGGGCCCGGCATTGTGTCCGGCAACGGACGCAGCACCGTCCGCGGACCGGTCAGGCGCGGGTTCGCTGCCAGCAGCGCCCGCGTGTATGGGTGCGCCGCCGCGGCGAACAGCGTCGCCGCCGGCCCCCGCTCCACCGGGTCGCCGGCATACAGCACCAGCGCGTCGTCGCACACCGTGCGGGCCAGGCGCAGATCATGGGTGATGAACAGCACGGCCGTGCCATGTGCCGCCTGCATCCGCCGCAGCAGGGCGATGATCGTCGCCTGCGTGGTCACGTCCAGCGCCGTCGTCGGCTCGTCCGCCACCAACAGCGCCGGGCTGGACGCGAAGGCGAGCGCGATCAGCACCCGCTGGCATTCCCCACCGGACAGCTGGTGCGGGTAGCGGCCCAGCACGCCCGCCGGGTCCTGCAGCCCCACCTCCGCCAGCGCGGCCAGGCTGCGTTCCCGCTGCTCTCCCCACGCCACGCCGATTCGGCCGAGATGCTGCCGCCATTGCCAGCCGACCGTCCGCACCGGGTCGAGCGCCGCTGTCGGCTCCTGCGGGATGAAAGCGATCCGGCGGCCGAGCAGCGCCCGCACCCCCGGCGCCGGCAGCCCCAGCAGGTCGGCCCCCTCGAACCGCATCGCGCCCCCGGGCACCCTGAACCCGTCCGGCAGCAGCCGCGCGATCAGCCACCCCAGCAGGCTTTTGCCCGCGCCCGACTCCCCCGCCACCCCCAGCACCTGTCCCGCGCCCAAGTCGAACGAGATGCGCCGCAGCAGTGCGACATCGGTGCCGCCCAGCCGCGCCGTGACCGTGACGTCCTGCAGCGACAGCACGCTCATGCCCGGCCGAGCAGCCGGGGAGCGAGCCGGCGGCGCAGTCCGTCCCCCAGCAGGTTGAAGCCGATCACCGTCAATACGATCGCGCCGATCGGGGCCAGGATGGTCCATGGCGCCGCCACCATCCCCGACCGCGCATCGGCGATCATCTGCCCCCACGCTGGCACGTCCGCCGGCACGCTCATGCCCACGAAGGAGAGGATTGCCTCCACCCGCACCGCGATCCCCATCTCCAGCGCCAGCAGCGTGACCAGCGTCGGCACCACCCCGGGGAAGATCTCCCGCACGATGAGCCGCAGCGGGCCGAACCCGATCAGCCGCGCCGCGGACACGTAGTCCTGCTGCCGGATCACCATCACCTCGGCCCGCAGCACGCGGCAGAACCGCGTCCAGTCTACCAGCACGATGGCCAGGATCACGTTCTCCAGCCCCGCCCCCAGCGCCACCACCAGCAGCAACGACAGCACCACCGGCGGGAAGGACATCCACACATCCACTAGGCGGGAGATTGCCCAGTCCACCCCGCCGCCCAACGCCCCGGCGAGCAGGCCCAGCACCGTGCCGACCGCCGCTGCCCCCAGCGCCGCCCCCACCGCCACCGCCACCGCGATGCGCGCGCCCCACACCAGCCGGGACAGCACGTCCCGCCCCAGGCTGTCGGTACCGAGCCAGTGCGGCGGCTGCGCGCCCGCATCTGGCGGCATCTGGATCGACATCAGGTCCATGTCGTTCGGCGGCGCCGGCGCCAGCACCGGTGCCCCCAACGCCACCAGCACCAGCACCGCTACCAGCAGCGCCCCCAGCCAGAACTGCAACGGCAGCCTCGAACGCGAGCTCAACGCGTGCGCAGCCGCGGGTTGAGCCCGACCGTCACGACGTCCACCGCCAGCGTGATCAGCAGCACTCCCACGCAATACACCAGCGTCGCCGCCTGGATCACCGGGATGTCCCCGCCGCGCACCGCCGTCACCATCAGGTTGCCGAGGCCCGGCCAGCCGAAGATCACCTCGATCAGCAAGGTGCCGCCGAACATGAATCCGGCCTGCACCCCCACCAGGCTCAGCGTCGGCAGCGCCGCGTTGCGCAGCGCGTGGCGGTGCAGCACCTGCCACTCCGTCAGCCCGCGCAGCCGGGCGGACTGCACGAAATCCTCCACGATCGTCCCCAGCAGGCTGGACCGCAGCACCCGCGCGATCAGCGGCGCCAGCGTCAGCCCGAGTGCGGCCGCAGGCAGCACCAAATGCGCCAGCGCGTCCGCAAACGCACCCGGCCGCCCGGCGAGCAACGTGTCCAGCAGCATGAACCCCGTGCGCACCGGCACCGCCTCGTCCGGATCGATCCGCCCGATGAACGGCAGCACCCGCAGCCACACGCCGAACAGCAGCACGCCGCCGATCGCCCACACGAACTCCGGCACTGACACCAGGATGGAGGTCAGCACGTCCCCCGCCAGCTCCCACCCCGTGCGCCGCACCGCGAACAGCACCAGCCCCGCCAACACCCCTCCCAGGATCCCCAGCACCAGCGCGCACAACACCAGCTCGACCGTTGCCGGCAGCACGCTCGCCACCAACGGCCCCACCTGGCGGCGGAGATTGACCGACTGCCCCAACTCCCCGTGCAGCAGCCCGCCGACCCAGATCGCGTATTGCTCCGGCACCGGCCGGTCCAGCCCAAATTCGTGCCGCAGCGCCACGCGGTCCGCCTCCGTCGCACCCGGTGGCAATGACATCCCGACCGGGTCGATCGGCAACTGGCGCAACACGACGAACACGAGCAGCGAGATCAACACCAGCATCAACACGCCCGACCCGAGCCGGAGGGCGACGACACGGGCGATCAGCACGGGCGGCTTCGGCAAGGCATGCCGCAAGCTAGTGAGCGCGGGCCGCGCCTGTCCACAGGTCACACCGTGCCTTCCCTGCAACAGACGGGACAATGCGGCGTATTCTTCCAGCCGCCATCAAGAAGCCCCGTATGGGGCTTCTACGCGGACCATCTGAGTAGGAAAGTCATCGTCAGTATCGGAAAGTACCGACGTAATGACCCCGCAAAAACAAACTCGGTCCAAACAGCGTTCGATCGCGGCGTTCATCAGGAACTGGGGCGGCACGATCTTCGGCCTAGCCATGGCTGCCGTCCTAATCACGATGCTCATCAGGTAACATCCCTGATGAGGTCGATCCTATAGCTCTCCCTTTCCCGGTCTTCACGGGTGAGGGCCGTCCGCGCACACAGTACCCAGCCGTAGCAGGATCCAAGCACCCTCACTCTCACCCGCGCCCCCTCTCAACAGAGGGAGAGGGAGAGGAAGAAGACCCTCCTAATGCGCCACCACCGGCGGCGGACGGCGGCCGAACCGCCGCTTCGCCCCCTCCCGCATCGACTGGAACGTGACGTAGAGCATCGGAATCAGGAAGATCCCGATCGTTGAGGAGAAGATCATCCCCGCGAACACC
>CAXSEK010000371.1:0-3737 GCA_964235625.1 uncultured Acetobacteraceae bacterium | reverse complement strand
GATCGCCGGTCGAACCGTTGCGTTGTCGGTGGCTGGCCCTCAGGCGGATAGGGACACACCCTGCGATCGTGACCCGCCTGCGGCCAAGCCATCCCACATGCACATCAGTTGGGAGACGGCCGCCTCCAATTTGGCGCGTGGCACGCGATCACGGGCCTGCGTTGTCAGGCCGGCCAGGACGGTGTCGAGTGTCGTGGCTAGGGCGCCTGCATCGGTGTCACACGGGAGGTTACCCGCCGCGGCGGCGCGCTCCACGCATGCGAGCATGGCGGCGCGGTTGCGGCGCCTTTCCTCCGCAAGCAAGGCCTGCAGGTGCCGGCTCTCGGGCGAGCAAGTGCTTGTGGACAGCACGACCAGGCAGCCGAGCGGGTGCGCCAAGTCCGTTTGCATCCGAGCGGACCCGCGCAGCGTCCTCTCGACCGCCTCGCGCGGCGGCAGCGCGAGGTCGAACAACGGCGCCATGACCTGGCCGTGCGTCGCCAGATAGCGGTCCACGGACTCGCGGAACAGGGCCTCCTTCGACCCGAATGCGGCGTAGAAGCTGGCAGCCGAGATGCCGCCCATCGCGGCCCTGAGTTGGGCCAGTGAGGTCGCCTCGTAGCCGTGTTCCCAGAACAGCGCCATCGCCTGCTGCACGGCTTCGTCCCTGTCGAAGCCGCGAGGCCGGCCTGTGCGTGCCATGACCCACATCCTCTTCATCTGCCAATTCTAGAATAGTCGGTCCAAATCTCATTGACAACCCGTCGCCGGTGGCGACTTATGGACTGAGCATTCCATATGTTTGAGGAGAAGGCGGATGGGCGCGAGCGCTTCAACGCTGAACGGTGTCGGCGCCCCGGCGTCCGGCAGTCTTCCCGTGGCGGGGCTTCTCGCCCTGGCCATGACAGGGTTCGTCGCAATCCTGACCGAGACGTTGCCCGCCGGGCTGCTGCCCCAGATCAGCAACGGGCTAGGCGTCTCCAACGCGCTTGCCGGGCAGCTTGTGACCGCTTACGCCGCAGGCTCTCTGATGGCGGCGATCCCGCTGGCGGCCGCCACGCAAGGGTGGCGCCGACGCCCGGTGCTGCTCGCGGCGATCCTTGGGTTCCTCCTTTTCAACACCGTCACCGCAGTTTCCTCGAACTATGCGCTGACTTTGGCGGCCCGGTTCCTCGCGGGCGTCTCGGCCGGCCTCGGCTGGGGCATGATCGCCGGCTACGCCCGGCGGATGGTGACGGAACGGCTCCAGGGCCGGGCGCTGGCCCTGGCCATGGTGGGTACGCCCGTCGCCTTGTCGCTCGGCGTGCCTGCAGGCACCCTCGTCGGCGGCCTGCTCGGCTGGCGGTCCGCCTTCCTGATCATGTCCGTTCTGACGCTGGCGCTGATCGGCTGGGTGCTCTGGAAAGTGGAGGATCTTCCAGGCCTGGCGGCGGACCGGCAGTTGTCCGTTCGCGATGTTTTCCTGACCCCTGGCATCCGCCCAGTGCTGTTCGTGATCTTCGCGTGGATGCTGGCCCACAACATCCTCTACGCCTACGTCGCGCCATTCGTCGCACGGGCCGGGCTCGCTGGCCGCGTCGATCTTGTGCTGCTGGTGTTCGGCTTTGCTGCCCTAGCCGGTATCTGGCTCACCGGGCTGCTGGTGGACCGCTGGCTCCGCATGTCGGTTGTCACGAGCCTGGCCGTCTTCGCGCTGGTGTCCGTGGTGCTGGCCACCAACGGCAGCCTGCCCCTCGTGGTCTATCCTGCCTTTGCCGTGTGGGGGCTGACCTTCGGCGGAGCTGCGACGCTGCTGCAGACGGCCTCGGCCGACGCCGCTGGCGACGGCACGGACGTGGCGCAGGCCATGGTCACGACGGCCTGGAACGCTGCGATCGCAGGCGGCGGCATCCTGGGAGGCCTGTTGCTGGGAGGCTTCGGCGCGGGGTCGTTTCCCCTGGCGATGCTGGTTGCCGTTCTCGCAGCCTTGGCAGCAGCCTGGCATGCGAAAGCCCACGGCTTCCCCTCCGGCCCGCGTGCGGCGCACCGCACCGCCCCGACCCATTCCAATCTGGAGACGACACGATGACGCGATTTTTGAAATGCATGGCCTTCGCCGTCGTTCTTGCCGCGGCAGCCGCACCGGCCGCCGTGGCCCAGCCGGCGCCTGTGGAGGAGTTCCCGCTGCCCGCCGGCTTCACCGGCGCCTATCGCGAGGTGGACGGGGTTCGCCTGCACTACGTCACCGGCGGCCAGGGGCCGGTCGTGCTGCTGGTGCATGGCTTCGGGCAGACCTGGTACGAGTGGCGCCAGCTCATGCCGCTGCTGGCGCGCGACCACACAGTGGTAGCGCCTGACCTGCCCGGCCTCGGCCTGTCCGGGTCGCCGCGCTCGTATGCCGGACAGAACGTGTCCGACATGCTTTACAAGTTCGTCAAGGAAGTCAGCCTCGGGGCCAAGTTCGACCTGATCGCCCACGATATCGGCATCTGGAATACTTACCCGATGGCGGTGGCCCACCAAGCTGACATCGGCCGGATCGTTTACATGGAGGCGCCAATTCCCGACGAGAGCATCTACAAATACCCGGCATTCACGCCAGAGGGCGAATCGCTGGTGTGGCACTTCAGCCTCTTCGCCGCGGATGACCGCCTCGCCGAGACGCTGATCACTGGCAAGGAGCGGTTCTTCTTCGAGCACTTCATCAAGGTCCACGCCACGAACACGGACGTGTTCACGCCGGAGCTGCTGGATCTGTACGCCCGCTCCTACGCCAAGCCGGACAGCCTGCACGCGGCGTTCGAATACTACCGCGCGCTGAACGAGACCACGCGCCGCAACGTGCCGCTGGCGGCCACCAAGATCACCGTGCCGGTCCTAGCCATCGGCGGCGGCGGCCACGGCGGCTTTGGCGCTGCGGAGGCGGACCAGATCCGGCAATACGCCACGCAGGTCGAAGGCTTGTCGCTGCCCGGCTGCGGCCATTGGCTGCCAGAAGAGTGCGCCGAACCGCTGAACCGGGCAGTGTTGGAGTATCTCGACCGGAACTGAAATGCACTTCGGTTCCTCTGCTACCAGACCCCCGTGCACGGATCGTCGGGCTGGTAAGCGGGTTGTGGTCTGGCGATCGCGACGGCGCTGACGCTCAGGGCGGTGTTGCCTGGCGTTGGCCAGACCGAAGGCCTGATCGGCTTCATCATCGCCCTGCTTGGCCCTGATCTGGCCGTGCCGGACCATACGACCTTGAGCCGCCGGGCCGAGACGCTGCAGGAGCCCCGGCCAAGGCCGCACTGTGATGACAAACCCATGCACCTGCTGGCGGATAGCACGGGGCTGAAGCTGTGTGGCGCGGGTGAGTGGCTGCTTGAGAAGCATGGCACCAAGACGCGCCGGGCCTGGTGCACAGGCCCGGGCGGCCTCGCGCAGGAACGAAATGGTGCTGGTCTCTGTCTCCTAGTCCTTGACCCCGAGGTGCACGGAGTGAGACCTGCGCCCGATGGCGATGAAGCGAGTGTGTCTGGCCGCTCGCGGTCGCTAGTCTGCAGCCTTGGCAGATGCTTGATGTCGATGTGCACGAAGCCGAGGTCGTCGTCGCGGAAAATTTCCTGAACCCTTGGCGGGTCGGTCAGAAGGTGGCATGGGCCTGCGGTTGAGCCTTTCGGCCCGCAGGATGCGCCAGATGCCGTCGCGATCGGGATGCGGCAGGAAGGGGCGCAGCACGAAAGCGAGATCATCGAGGGCGAGGTTGGTTGCGCGTCGCACGGCACAGACGATTGCGC
>CAXSEK010000370.1:0-3745 GCA_964235625.1 uncultured Acetobacteraceae bacterium | reverse complement strand
GCGTGCAGGCCGTGCCCGGCGGCGGGACCGAGGTGCCGCTCTGGATCCTGGGCTCCTCGTTGTATGGTGCCCAAGTGGCGGCGCATTTCGGCCTGCCCTACGCCTTCGCCTCCCATTTCGCGCCGGATGCGCTGATGCAGGCGCTGCAGGTCTATCGTGCACGGTTCCGCCCCTCCGCCCAACTCGCCCGCCCCCACGCCATGGTCGGCGTGAACGTCGTCGCCGCGGAGACGGATGCCGAGGCGCACCGCCTGTTCACCTCGGCCCAGCAGAGCTTCACCAACTTGTTCCGCGGCACTCGCGGCAAGCTGCTGCCGCCGATCGACGACATCGAGAGCTATTGGACGCCCGCCGAGAAGGCGCAGGCGTCCGGCATGCTGGCCTGCTCCTTCGTCGGCTCCCCCGGCACCATCCGGCGCGAAATGGGTGAGTTCCTGGCCCGCACCGGCGCCGACGAACTGATGGTCGCCGGCGCCATCCATGACCACGCGGCCCGGCTACGCTCCTACGAGATCCTGGCGGAGGTCGCGCACGCGGTCGAGGATCGCAAGGCCGCCGCTTGACGGACGAGGAACCGCCGGACAGCAAGCTCACCACCACCAAGCAGCGCTGGGCCGAGCAGGGCCGCGGGCTGACCGGCCGCGCGGCCCGGCCCAACGAGCGCCTGCCGCCGGGTCAGCATCTCGTGCAGGATTGGCCGGTGCTCGACCTGGGCGTCCACCCGAAGATCGACCCGGCGCGCTGGACGCTGCGGGTGTTCGGCGCCGTGAAGGAAGCAATCACCTGGGACTGGCCGGCGTTCCGCGGCCAGGAGCAAGTGCGCGAGACGACGGACATCCACTGCGTCACCACATGGTCGCGCTACGACAACCGGTGGGAGGGTGTCGCCACGCGCACGGTGCTGGCGGCGGTACAGCCGCTGCCGGAGGCGGCGTTCGTGGTGCTGCACAGCCATGACGGCTACACCACCAACCTGCCGCTCGCCGACTTCGCCGCGGCGGACGCGCTGCTGGCGCATGCCTGGGAGGGCCAGCCGCTCACCACCGAGCATGGCGGCCCGGTGCGGCTCATCGTGCCGCATCTGTATTTGTGGAAGAGTGCGAAGTGGCTGCAGCGCATCGAGTTCGCGACCGCCGACCATCCCGGCTTTTGGGAGCTGCGCGGCTACCACGACCGGGGCGACCCGTGGCAGGAACAGCGGTATTCCGACTAAGGTGGGCGCACCGCCATGTAACCGTTACCCATTCGGCGGCGCTGTTCATCGGCAAGACTCCTGCGATTACTTTCGTGTTGCCTGGCCAGCATCTTTCGCTTAAGCGCGGGCATCCAGGAACCGGTGCGCCATGACCATCAACCGCTTGCTACCCTGCCTCGCCGTCGTTGCCCTGCTGGGCGGGTGCGAAACGCTGAAGAGCCTTGAGCCCTGGAATGGCAAGGCGGAGACCATCTCGGAGAAGGCGAAGGAGGATCCGGCCAACACGCCGGTCGAGACCCTATACAACAACGGCGTTGATGCGCTGAACGCCAAGCGCTTTGCCACTGCAACCAAGCAGTTCGACAACGTCGAGCAGTATTACCCGTATTCGTCCTGGGCCACCAACGCCCAGTTGATGCACGGCTACTCCGAATATCTGCAGAACCACTACTCCGAAGCGATCCCAGTGCTGGACCGCTTCATCCAGCTGCATCCCGCCAACCGGGACATCGCCTATGCCTACTACCTCCGCGCGCTGTCGTACTACGAGCAGATCGCCGACATCCAGCGCGACCAGAAAGGCACGCAGGAAGCAATGACGGCGCTGCAGGAAGTCTCCAACCGCTTCCCCGATTCCGCCTATGCCCGGGATGCGCAGCTTAAGGTGGACCTCTGCCGCGACCACCTGGCCGGCAAGGAGATGGAGATCGGCCGCTACTACGAGCAGCAACACCTCTACACCGCCGCGATCAACCGCTTCCAGCGGGTGGTGGACGACTACCAGACCACCAACCACGTACCCGAGGCACTGCACCGGCTGACGGAGATCTACCTGATGCTCGGCCTGACTGACCAGGCCAAGACCACGGCGGCGGTGCTGGGCCACAATTACCCGGGCAACCGCTGGTATGCCGACAGCTACAACCAGCTGGTCGCCGACAACCAGGTCCCGGACTCGCACGGTCGCGTTGGCCGGCCGGGGTTCTTCGAGCGCAATATCGGGTTCCTGTTCTAACGGGAACGATGCCGGCGTCTCTCTGAATGGCGCCACACAAACCCCCATGCTGACCGCACTCTCCATCCGCGACGTCGTGCTGATCGAGCGACTCGACCTCAGTTTCGGCCCGGGGTTGACCGTGCTGACCGGGGAGACTGGTGCCGGAAAGTCCATCCTGCTGGATAGCCTGGGCCTGGCGGTCGGCATGCGTGCCGAGCAGGGGTTGGTGCGGGAGGGTGCCGACCAGGCCAGCGTCGCCGCCTGCTTCTCGGTCACGCACGGCCACGCCGCCCTCACGCTGCTCGCCGAGCAAGGGGTGGAGCTGGAGGACGAGATCGTGCTGCGCCGGGTCGTGGCGAAGGACGGCCGGTCCCGCGCGACGGTGAACGACCAGCCGGTCAGCATCGGTCTTTTGCGGCGCGCCGGTGCGTTGCTGGTGGAGGTGCAGGGGCAGCACGACCAGATGGGCCTCGCGGACCCGGCGGGCCATGCCGCGCTGCTGGACATGTTCGCCGCCAACCAGGCGCTGCGCCGCGCGGTGGGAATGGCCTGGAGCGGGTGGCGCGGTGCCACGACGGCGCTGGAGACGGCCCGCAAGCAGATCGCCGAGGCGGCGCGCGAGGAGGACTGGCTGCGCCACGCCGCCGACGAACTGGGCACGCTGGCCCCGGAGGAGGGCGAGGAGGAGCGGCTGGCCAACGAGCGCCAGCAGCTCCAACAGGGCGAGCGCCGCGCCGAGGCCATCGCATCGGCTGTCGCCGAGATCGCCCCCAGGGACCGGCGCAGCCCCGGCCCGGCCGCCGCCCTGCGCGCCGCCGCCCGTGCGCTGCAACGCCTGGGGGAGAACACCCCGGCGGGCCCCGCCTTGGCGGCGCTGGATCGGGCGGAGGAGGCGCTGGCCGAGGCGGAGACCCTGCTCACCCGCCTGGCCGATGAGGCGGAGGCTGATCCGCGTCTGCTGGAGCGCGCCGAGGAGCGGCTGTTCGCCCTGCGTGCCGCTGCCCGCAAGCACAACATCCCCGTGATTGAGCTCCCAGCCCTGCTCGGCACCCTGCGCAGCCGGCTCGCCGCACTGGACAGCGGCACGGCGGCAGTGGCGGAGCTGGAGGCGCAGGCCGTTTGCACCCGCGCCGCCTATGCCGAGGCCGCCCACGCCCTGGGTGAGAGCCGACGGAACGCGGCCGGCCGCATGGCCCAGGCCGTGATGCAGGAACTGCCGCCATTGAAGCTGGACCGCGCCCGGTTCGTGGCCGAGGTGGCGCCGCTGGACGAGGCGAAATGGGGAGCCGCGGGCATGGATGCGGTTCGATTCCTGATCGCGACCAACCCGGGCCAGGCGCCGGGCCCGCTCGACCGGGTGGCCTCCGGCGGCGAGCTGTCGCGGTTGATGCTGGCGCTGAAGGTCGTGCTGTCCAGCGGTTCCGCCGTGCCGACGCTGGTGTTCGACGAGGTTGATTCCGGCGTCGGCGGCGCCACCGCGGCGGCGGTGGGGGAGCGCCTGGCGCGGGTCGCCGCCGGCGTGCAGGTCCTGGTGGTGACGCACAGTCCCCAGG
>CAXSEK010000369.1:0-3750 GCA_964235625.1 uncultured Acetobacteraceae bacterium | reverse complement strand
GCAGGTCAACCCGGTCCGCCGGGCCATCGCCGGCGGCGACACCGAGCGCTCGGACGTAGATCCGGGTGGATACGATGCCCTCGCTGATCAGCAGTGCCCGGACGGTCAGGGCGCGGGACAACGATAGCCGGCGGGAGGTGGAGGGGTCGTCGGCGGCACCGGCGGCGAAGGCGAACACGTTGAGGTCGGCATTCGGGTCGGTCAGGACTTCGCGCGCGATCTCCCGCAGGGCGTTGGCCGTCGTGGAGTTCAGGTCCGACTTGCCGGCGCCGAAGGTGATGCGAACGCCACCCTGGAGCGGGGCGTAGGTGCCTTCCGCATCGGGCAGGATCGGCACGGGCGGCGGGGGCGGGGTGACGGGGCGGGGTGGCTCGGCCGGCGGCGGGAGCACGGCGGCGGGAGGCGGTGCGGGGGCGACGGAGACTGGGCGGGGTTTCGGCTTGGCGGGAGGCGGAGAGGCAGTGCGGCCTGGCCGGGTCTGTTCGTGCGCGGAAGGGTCACGCGGTGCGGGTTCGCGCGAGGCGGGGCGTCGTGGTGCGCTGCTGGGCGGGCGCGCGGCATGCTCGGCGCGGGCGGCGGGCGGGTGGCTGGATGCGGCGGGCGCGGCTGGCGCGGTCGGTTTCAACTGGTCCAGCGCGCCCTGGTTGACGCTGACTTGGGCCAGTGCGGCGCCGGGCAGCAGGGCAGAGACGAGGAGGGCGGTGCGAATCACCCGCCCGGTATAGCGAATTCGCCGCAACCCAGCCATGCCAGCCTCAGACAGCGCGGGCGGCGGCCATGCCTTCGGCCACCACCTCCAGCAGCCGCGGGTGCAGATGCGGGTTGGCGGCGACCAGGTCGATGCCGGTTACGTCCATGACGAGTTCGCCGCCGGCCGTGTTGGTGCAGTAGCCGCCGGCTTCCCGCACGATCAGTGCGCCGGCTGCCACGTCCCATGGCTTGGGCCCGAGTTCCCAGTATCCGTCGTAGCGCCCGGCAGCGACCCAGGCGAGGTCCAGCGCGGCGGCGCCGAAGCGGCGAATGCCGGCCACGACGGGCATCAGTGTGCCGAGGGTACGGGCGAAGGCCAGGCGGCGGGCGGCGGGCACTGAGGCGAAGGGGATGCCGGTGGCGAACAGCGCGTCCTTCAGCTCGCGCCGGGCGGAGACGCGCAGGCGGCGCTCGTTGAGGAAGGCGCCAATGCCTTTCTCGGCCCAAAACATCTCGTCGTTCACGGGGTTGTAGATGCAGCCGGCGACGATCTCGCTGGCGCCGGTATCGTGCCGCCGCTCCAACGCCACGCTGATGCACCAGTGCGGCACGCCGTGGAGGTAGTTGGTGGTGCCGTCCAGCGGGTCGACGATCCACCGCCATGACCAATTAAGGCTGCCGACGGCGCCGCCCTCCTCCAGCAAGAAGGCATAACCGGGGCGGGCGCGCTCCAGTTCGGTGCGGATGGTCTGCTCGGAGCGGAGGTCGGCTTGGCTCACGAAGTCGCCGGGGCCTTTGACGCTGACCTGAAGCTGCTCGACCTCGGCAAAGTCCCGCACCAGGCGGCGCGAGGCCTTCTGGACCGCGTTCTGCATGACGGTCATGTGAGGGGAGAGTTGGAGGGCCATAAGCTAGGTGGACGGAAGTCGAAAGCGGCCGCTGCTGTCACCGAAGGTTTGACCGCTCGTCGCTTCGAGGTAGCCGATGCGGCGCGTCAGATCAGTCAGGTGGGCGGATGCCATCATGGCAGCGGCCGTCCCCGCAGCAGCGTTAGCCTCGGCAACGACGACGTCTTCGTGCGCTTCGCGCCGAGTGACCCGGGCAGTCAACGCATCCATCTCGGCTTGCAAGTTCTCGGTGGCCTTGTCGAACTTCTTCTCGATCCCTGCAAAACGATCCACTGTTCGGGCCACCTCAATAAGATCACGGAAGATCATCTCAGAGTTCGAGGCCCATGCGGATCTAAGCGCAACTGCGGAGGAGTTGTCGTGGCTTCGTCGACCAACGTCAAAGCCGAGTTGGATTGCAGTCCGTCGAAAGCCGGTAGCACAGGGACCATACCAATCAGCCCTTTGCGCGCTCAACATAGCTGCCGTCCTCGGTCTTCACCACGATCTTCTCACCCGATTCCACGAAGGGGGGTACCAGAGTCTTGATGCCGTTGGAGAGTTTGGCGGGCTTGTAGCTGCTGGCGGCGGTCTGGCCTTTCACCACCGGGTCGGCCTCCTCCACGGTCAGGATCACGGTGGCGGGCAGGTGGATGCCGACCGGGTCGCCCTCGACGGTGTCCACCTCGACCTTCATGTTGTCTTGCAGGAAAGCGACCTGCTCGCCCAGGATCTCGGACGGGATCATCGCCTGCTCGTAGGTCACCGGGTCCATCAGGACCAGGTTGTCGCCGTCCGTGTAGGAGTAGGTATAGTCCTTGGTGTCCGTCATCAGCCGCTCGACAGTGTCGGCGGTGCGCCAGCGCTCGTTGGTCTTGTTGCCGGTCTTGAGGTCGCGCATCTCGACCTGGATGAAGGCGCCACCCTTGCCGGGCGTAATGATCTGCTGCTTCAGCACGGTCCAGCGGTTGCCGTCGTGCTCGAGCACCTGGCCGGCGCGGATCAGGTTGGCCTGCTGCTTCATTCTCGGAACTCTTGCGGATCGAGGGAGGACGCGTGGTCTAGCCCCTGGCAGGCGGTGCGGCAAGCGCGTGCCACTGTCCAGCGGGGTCCTGGACGCCCGTGCCATCGAGGTAATCTGGCCCGACCGGCACTTTCCCGTGGCCGCCCGGGATGTCCACGACGTAGGTCGGCCAGGCCAGGCCGGTCACGCGACCGCGCAGCTCGCGCAACAGGGCGCGGCCTTCCGCCACAGGCACGTGGAAGCGGGCGGTGCCCGGCGCCGGGTCCAGCTGGTGGAGGTAGTAGGGCTTGATGCGGGCGGCGAGCATGGCGCGGAACAACGCCTCCAGCGCCGGCGCCGTGTCGTTCACGCCGCGCAGCAGCACGGACTGGCCGAGCAGCAGGACGCCGCGGCGGCTCACTGTGCGCAGGGCGGATACGGCGGCGTCGGTCAGCTCGCTGGCGTGGTTGGCGTGGACGACAAGCCAGAGCGGCTTGTCCGTCACCAGCGTCTCGGCCAGCGCGAGGAGGCGGGCCGGGTCAGCGACGGGCACGCGGCTGTGGATGCGCAAGGTCTGCACGTGGGGACTGGCTTCGAGGGCGTCCAAGATGGAGCGCAGGCGGCGTGGCGAGAGCAGGAGGGGGTCGCCGCCGGTCAGGATCACCTCGGTGATCGCGGGGTGGTGGCGGAGCCAGTCCAGCGCGGTGGCGAGCTGCGCCTCGGTCAGCAGGCCGCCCTCGGGGCCGACATGCTCGCGGCGGAAGCAAAACCGGCAGTAGACGGGGCAGATCAGCAGGGGCTTGAGCAGGGCGCGGTCGGCGTAGCGGTGCACGATGCCGTGTACGGGGGAGAGCGCGTCGTCGCCGATCGGGTCGGCCAGTTCGTAAGGGGCGGTGTGCAGCTCGTCCCGGTGGGGGATGAATTGCCGGCCGATGGGGTCGTCCGGATGGGTGATCAGGGCGGCGAGGGTGGGCGGGACGGCGACGGCGTATAGCTCGGCCACCTGGTCCAGCGCTGCGGCGTCGTCCGGCAGGGCGAACCCGGCTGCGACCAGGGCAGCCGTGTCACGCAACGTGGCTTGGGGCATGGTGTGCGCGTGTAGTCCTGGAGCCCGTATGCCGCAACCGCGCTGGCACCCCGAGCAGTTCGCCGCCCGCCTGCCGTTCCTGC
>CAXSEK010000368.1:0-3755 GCA_964235625.1 uncultured Acetobacteraceae bacterium | reverse complement strand
GGCAGGGACTGTCTCGCAGGCCGTTGCCGAGTGCCACGATCAGGTTGCGCTGGATCGCCGAGTGGGCTGCGGTCCCGCCGGTCATGGCGAGCGGCTGGAAACCATCGAACTCGTAACGCAGCTCCTGCCGCTCCTCCCAGACTAGGAACTGATCGACCGTCATGGGCTTGCGAAGAGCGATATCCATGGTGCCAGCGTAGCATTCTTCAGGATGAGGCCGTCTACGCCAACTACATCGCCGCCTCGGCCCGCCAGCAACGCACCAGGCGCCCATCCTCCAAGGCCCGCAACGCCTGCGGTTCCGCGACACACCGGGCCACCGCCTTCGGGCACCGGCCGGCCAGGTAGCAGCCCGGCGGCAAATCCACCGGGCTCGGGATCTACCCCTGCAAGCGCATCCCGGGCGGGTGTTCGGGGCGGCGGCGGCTGGGGTCGGTGTCCAGGTGGGCGGCAAGCAGGGCGCGGGTGTAGGGATGTGCCGGGGCCGCGAAGATCTGGTCGCGGTCGCCCACTTCGACGATCTGGCTCAGATACATCACCGCCACGCGGTGGCTCAGGTGCCGCACCGTCGCCAGGTCGTGCGAGATGAACAGGTAGGCGATGTTCAACCGCTGCTGCAGCGCGCGAAGCAACAGGATGATCGCGGTGCGCGCCGCCGGGGCCAGGGCGGACGTCGGTTCGTCCAGCACGATCAGGTCGGGCTCGCAGGCCAAGGCGCGGGCGATGCCGAGCCGCTGCTGCTGCCCGGCGCTCAGCATGCGGGGGCGGGCCTGCGCCGCCGCCGGCTCCAGCCCCACCAGAGCCAGCAGCTCGGCAATGCGGGCGGCCCGCGCCGGGCCGCGCAGGCCCGTGTGCAGGTTGAGCGGCTCGGCCAGTGTGTCGGCGGCGGTCCAGCGCGGGTCCAGGCTGTCATACGGGTCCTGGAACACGATCTGCATCCTCGGTCGCAGCGCGCGCGGCAGTCCGTGGGCGAGGTCGATCGCCTGGCCCTGAAACACCAGCCCGCCATGGTCGGCCGGCACCAGGCCGAGCAGGCAGCGCCCGACCGTGGTCTTGCCGGACCCGCTCTCCCCGACCAGGCCCAGCGTCTCCCCCCGGCGGATCTCGAGTGACACGCCGCCGACTGCCTGCAGCATGGCGCGGCCGCGGCGCAGGCGGTAGCGCTTGACCAGGTCGTGCACCTCCAGCAACGGCTCGCCGTCCGCGAATGGGGCCACGGTGCGCCCTGCCCCTCGCTCGTCCTGCATGCGCAGGATCGACCGGCTGTAGGCGTGCTGCGGCCCGTGGAAAAATCCGGCGACGTCGCTCTCCTCGATCACTGCGCCGTCCTGCATCACCAGCAGGCGGTCGCAGTAATTCGCAATCACGCCGAGATCCTGCGTCACCAGAAGCACGGCCGAGCCGGTGGCCCGCGTGGCGTGCCAGAGCCGGTCGAGGAAGTCCGCCTGGATCGTCACGTCCAGCCCGCTGGTCGGTTCGTCCGCCACGAGCAGCCGCGGCTGGGAGCTGAGCGCGATGGCGATCAGCACGCGCTGCGCCATCCCGCCGCTGATCTCGTGCGGGTAGGCGTGGAAACGGCGCTCCGGGTCGTTGATGCCGACGCACTTCAGCATGGCGACGGCGTGCTGCCGGGCGGCTTTGCGGCCGACGCGGTTGTGGGCGCGGTACACCGTCGCGATCTGTGTCCCGATCGGCAGCAGCGGGTTCAGCGCACTGCGCGGGCTCTGCACGATCAGGCCGATATACCGCCCGCGCAGCACCCGCAGTGCCTCGCGTGGCAGATGCAGCAGGTCCTGGCCGTCCATCACCACGTGGCCGCCGACGGCGTGGCCGGGCGGGCGCACCAGGCCCAGCATGGCCAGCGCCGCGGTGGTCTTGCCGCAGGCTGCCTCGCCGATCAGCCCGACGATCTCACCGGGCTCGATCGTCAGCGAGAAGTCTCTTAGGGCGACCGTCTCCCCGCCGGCGCCCGGATATGCGATGGTCACGCCGGACGCTGCGACCACCGGGCCCGCTCGCGTCACCGCCAGGGCAGCATTACCGGGCATACAGCCGCTCCAGCCCGTTCCCCAGGGCGGCGAACCCGAACACAGTCAGCGAGATGGCGACGCCGGGGAACGCCGAGGGCCACCATTGCCCCTGGATCAGATCGTTCACACCGCCCGCGATCATCAGACCCCATTCCGGCGTGGGCGGCCGCACCCCGGCGCCGACGAAGCTGAGCCCGGCCGTGGTCAGGATGCCGAAGCCGATCATCACCGAGGCCTGGATCAGCGACGGCGCCAGCGAGTTCGGCAGCACGTGCCGCACCGCGATCAGGCTCTCCCGCAGGCCGATGGCGCGCGAGGCCTCCACGTAGCCGCGGGACCGCTGGGTCAGCACCTCGACCCGCGCCAGGCGGACGTAGATCGGCGTGTAGAGCAGCCCAAGTGCGAGGATGATGTTGCCGGCGCTGCGTCCCGCCAGGGCCACCAGGATCATGCCGGAGATCAGGATGGGGAAGGATTGCAGCAGGTCCGACGCCCGCAGCACGAGCTCGGCCAGCCAGCCACGGCAGTAGCCGCACAGCAGGCCCAGCCCCGTGCCGAGCAGCAGGGAGATCAGGTTGGCCGATACGGCGATGACCAGGTCCGTGCGCGGCGCCGTCAGCACGCGGGAGAACACGTCGAGCCCGGCGTCGTCGGTGCCGAACCAGTGCACCGGCACCGGCAGCCGGCCGGTAAGGACGGCGAGCAGCAGGCCGGGGATGGCGGCGAGGTCGGGCGGCGGCAGGTCGATGTCCGGGGTGGCGAGGTCGGGCGGGAACGGCACCAGGACGGGGCTGGCGATAGCGAGCAGCAACGCCGCCGCTACGACGACGATGCCGATCAGCAGCATGGGATCCGGCCGCCGCTTGCCGGCTGCACGTGCGGCGATCATTCGGCCACGCGGGGATCGAGCATCACCTGCAGCACGTCCAGCACCAGGTAGACGACCAGGGAGACGGCGGTGATGACCAGCACGACGCCCTCGATCGCCGGGTAGTCGATGTTCAGCACGGCGGTCACCGCGTATTGGCCGATGCCGCCGAGAGAGAAGATCGTCTCGATCAGTACGGCGCCGCCCAGCACGTAGCCGTAGAGCACGCCGACGAGGGTCAGGGTCGGGGCGAGGGCGTTGCGCAGGGCGTAACGCGCGATCAGCCTGCGCGGCAGGCCGCAGCTCTCGGCGTAGAGGATGTAGTCGGAGGCGAGGGCGCGGACCATGTTCTGCCGGATCATCTTGATCAGCGGCCCTGACAGCACGAACGCCTTGGTCGCCACCGGCAGCGCCAAATGGTGCAGGCCGTCGAGCAGGGCGGAGATGTTCCAAGCCAACAGCGAGTCGACGGTGATGAAGCCGGTGACGGCCGGCGGCGGATCGGAGAGCGGGTCCAGCCGGCCGAGCGGCGGCGGCACCACGCCCAGCTGGTAGAAGAACACGTAGACGAACAGCACCCCCCACCAGAACTCCGGCTGCGACCCGGCGAACAGGGAGAAGACGAAGGTGGCCCGGTCCCCCAGCCCGCCGGGCCGGGTGGCGCAGAGCATGCCGATCGGGAAGGCGACCAGGAAGGCGACCAGGAAGCTGAGGGTGATCAGCTCGACCGTGATCGGCAGGCTCTGGCGGATCTCGGTCAGCACGGGGGCGCCGCTGGTCCAGGCGGTGCCGAGATTACCCTGCAGCAGGCCCCCGGGTCCGGACAGGCCGAGGTAGTGCAGCAACTGGACGAGCAA
>CAXSEK010000367.1:0-3762 GCA_964235625.1 uncultured Acetobacteraceae bacterium | reverse complement strand
GTGCGGGAGACGTGCGACGAGGTGGCGGGCCTCTCGATGCCCGGCAGCATGGAGAGCCTGAACGTGGCCTCCGCCGCCACGGTCGCCTTATACGAACTCGCGCGTCGCGTCTGATCGCGGTGGCATGACGGACCATTCCAATAAGCTATTAACCTTTGTGGGCTACACCTTCGTACACCGCGCGCCAAACCCCACACCGCGGCGTTACCGAGCCAGAAGGGCCGAAGGCTGATGGAGCCCATGAATGCTCGCCGATTGGAATGTCTTGTCTGACGACCTGCAACTCGTGCTCTCGCGTGAGGCGCTGCGCCGGGCGGCTGAGATCATCGCCGCCCAGGCGGAGGCTCTGGCTGGGGAGATGGAGGGCGGCTATTTGTGCGACCGTGGCGGCCCGGACGCCCTACGCCTGCTGGCGGGCGTCGTGCGCGTGAACGGCCAAACGGTGTTCGGGCCGGTCGGCCGTTCATGATGCCTGCCGCCGGGCCGTACGTGCGCGGTAGCCCCCTTGCACGCGTGGCCTCACACGCGGCATAGCGCCGCCATGCTTGCCTGCGCGCCCTGAGATGCTGTTCAACTCCCAGGTCTTCATCCTGGCTTTCCTGCCCGCCGTGCTCGCTTTGTATTATGCCGCTGCGGAGCGCCGATGGCTGCGCCAGGCCGTGATGGTCGGCGCGTCGCTGGTCTTCTACGGCTGGTGGGATGTCCGCTTCGTCCCGCTCCTGGTGGGGCTGACGTTGGTGAATTGGCTGTTTGTCCGCGCCTATGCGCGATGGCGGCGGGATGGCTGGCTGGTGTTTGGCGTTGTCACCAACCTGGGGGTGCTGGGTGTGTGCAAATACGCCGACTTCGCCGCCGACACCCTGGCGGAGCTGGTGGGCATGGTTCACGAGCCGTTCGGCATCATCCTGCCGCTCGGCATCTCGTTCTTCACGTTCCAGAAGATCAGCTACCTGGTCGACCTGCGCCGCGGGGACCGGCACGTCTACGGCCTGCTCGAGTTTGCCGCCTTCGTGACCTTCTTCCCGCAGCTGATCGCCGGGCCCCTGGTCCGCCACAACGAGATCATCCCGCAATTCGCCCTCCCGCCGCGCCGGCCGGAGATGGCGGAGAACCTGGCCCGCGGCACCGCCCTGTTCCTCATTGGCCTGGCCAAGAAGGCCGCCATCGCGGACACGGTCGCCCTGGTGTGTGACCCCTTGTTCGCCCAGGTCGCCGCCGGCGCCCATCCGAGCCTGGCCGAAGCCTGGGCGGCGGCAGGCAGCTACACGCTGCAGATCTATTTCGACTTCTCCGGCTACTCGGACATGGCCATCGGCCTCGGCCTGATGTTCGGCTTCCACCTGCCGCTGAACTTCGCCGCCCCCTACCGTGCCGCCTCGGTCCGGGAGTTCTGGCGGCGCTGGCACATCACGCTCTCCCGCTTCCTGCGCGATTACGTCTACATCCCGCTCGGCGGCAACCGCGCGGGCCACGGCCGGCAGGCGGGCAACGTGGTCGCGACCATGCTGCTCGGCGGTCTGTGGCACGGAGCTGCCTGGACGTTCGTGGCATGGGGCGGGCTGCATGGCCTGGCTCTGGCCGCCAACAGCGCGTGGAGCCGCGCAGGCCTTCGCTTGCCTCGGCTGGCTGGCTGGGTGGCCACGATGCTGTTCGTCATCGTTGGCTGGGTGCTGTTCCGCTCGCCCGATTTCGCCACGGCCCTGCGGATCCTGGCCGGCATGGCGAGTGCGAACGGCACCGGGCACGTGCATGTCGACAACGCGGCCGTCGTGGCCGCCGCCATCGCCATCGTGCTGCTGATGCCCCCCAGCCAGGATTGGGCGCTGCTCCGCCTGCGCCCGGTCCGCTGGATGGCGCTGCCGGCGGCCGCGGCCCTGGTGTTCCTGCTGCTGCTGGTCGGCGGGCGTGTGCCGAACGAGTTCATCTATTTCCAGTTCTGATGCCTGGCGCCGCCAACTGGCGTGGTTCCTGGGCAGCACCCTGGGCCTGCTGGCGGCCCTGTTCCTGTTCGTGGCGAGCATCGACCCGTGGGACGTGCTGCCGCTATCGCCGCCCCTGCCGCGCGTGCCCGTGTCCAGCAACGCCCGCTTCACCATGCCGGCCCTGGCGCGGGCCCCGCGTTTCGACTCCGCCGTCATCGGCTCCTCCTCCTCGCGCTTGCTGCGCCCGGCCGACCTCGACCCGCTGTTCGGCGGCCACTTCGCGAACCTGGCCATGAATGCCGCCACCGCGTCGGAACAGAGCCGGATGCTCGCCCTGTTCACCCGCACCCACCCTGGCGCGCGCACCGTGATCGTCGGGCTCGACAGCGTCTGGTGCACCGAGGTCCCGCAGGCCAGTTCGGGCCGAGCGTTCCCGGGCTGGATGTATGCGGGCTCACCCTGGCGCGGCTACGGCCACATCCTGACCCTGTATGCGGTGCAGGAAGCGGCCAGCGAGCTCTGGACGATGCTCGGGTTCAAACCCCGCCGGTACGGGCTGGACGGCTATACCAGCTTCGTGCCTCCCGAAACCGCCTATGACCCGGCGCGTGTCGCCGCCGCGTTCGCCCGCTGGGGCAGGCCGCCGGTGATCCCCGCCTCCAACGCACCCCACGTACTGCCGACGCTGCCGATGCTGGACGCAGCGTTGCGTGCACTGCCGCCGGACACGCGCAAGATCCTGTTCTTCACGCCGAGCCAGCTATCGTTCCAGGCGGCACCGGGCAGCGACTACGCCGCAATGTGGGATGCATGCCGCACGCAAGTGGCCACGATCGCGGCCGCGATACCAAACACCGCGGTGCTCGACTTCAACATCCCAAGCCCGATCACCGCGGACATCGCAAATTACTGGGATCCGGTCCATTATCGCCTGCCGATCGCCGGCCGTATCACACGGGACCTTGCTGCCGCCGGGACCGGGCAAGCTACGGCCGATGCGAGGGTCCTGCGCTAGAGGCCGTCCCGCCGCCCGCTACGCCTCGATCTCCTTGCGGACTGCTTCGATGATGTGCGCCATTTCCGCCAGCGACCCGGTATCCAAATCCACCAGCGCCGTCGAAATCTGGCCCGCGAGCGTGGCGTACCGCTGTGCTCCGTCCGCGGAGGCACCCCGTAGCGCGGCAAGGGCCAGGTCCAGGCCCCGGCGCACCTCGCCCGCCTCCATGGCCACGGCTGCACGGTGCGCCCGGTCCAACTCGAGCCGTGCCGTCTCGATCAGGGCGTCCTGGTGGTGGTCCTCGACGGTCATGCTGCCTCACTCCCTCCCGCGGCCGCCCGCGGATTCGCATACCTTAACGCCGGACACGCGGCTTGTATCCGCGCGAAGTCCCGGCCGTCCAGGGTAGCGGCCGCTTCATCACGAACGATGGCGATGGCGGCGATCTGCAGGTCGAATGCGAGTTGTGGCCGGCGGCTACCCGGTTGCGTGATCCTGAAATTCGCCAACGCCGGACAAGCAAGCATCGTCCGTCAAGCCGGAAGGCCTGCGCATCCATCAAGGCGATCAGCTCATCGTCCAGGATCAGGCGGAACCACGCCTCACACATCGCTCTGATCGCCAATCGTCCCTGCTTGTCCACGGGCCGCCGCCGCCGTATCTGTGCGCCATGCGACCTATACCCCTGCTGCTGCTCGTGGCCGTCGGTGCCTCGCCCGTCGCGCAGGCCTGGGGACAACCACGCCCGCCCCACGCCACCGCACCCCGTCCAGCGACGCACCCCGTGCCTGCGGCACCGCGCGCCATCGGCAAGTTCGAGGACTGGACCGCCGCCACGCACCA